>NZ_JBEYVJ010000448.1:0-5080 GCF_040643935.1 Kitasatospora sp. NPDC047058
GAACGTCGCGCATCGGCCCCGCGGCCGGCGGTGCGGCCTGTGCCGGCGGTGCGGGGGTCCGCGCGGCGTTCCGATCCGCGACAGCAATCCAGCGAAGGGAGGGTGACGGGTAAGTGCCGGGGCCGCTCCGCTCGGGCTGTGCGGCCGTGAACGGCGGGCAGTGCCCGGTCGCGGTGCCGCCGTCGAGGGCGGCTGCGGCGCCACCTGTCGGGACCAGGGCGGTGATCAGCAGGGCGGCGCTCGCCGCGAGCTGCCGCCGGCGTCCCGTCGACGTGCGGCGGGGGCCGAGCGCGTGGTGTGGGGTCATCCGTCTGCTCCCGGTTGTCGGTGCGGACCCGGCACGCCCGTTCGGGTGGGCCAGGGCTGACGAATGATGCACGCGACCGGTTCGTGTCATGTTCGTACGAGCTGGTAGTCACCAAGGTGGTCGAGGGATTCACGCCCGGCGGCCCGCGGAGCGTGTGTCGCACCCGCGCCCCCGGATCGGCCCCGACCTACGATCGGCTCCGGCCCGCCACCAGCTCCGGCCGGCCCACACCACCGGGTGACGAGACGAGCGACACGATGCCACGACAGGACGCGCAGCCGTCCGCCCACGCGGGCCGCAGGACACCCACGATCTGCCTGTGCATGATCGTCAAGAACGAATCGCGCGTCATCGAACGCTGCCTGGACTCGGTGCGCGGGCTCATCGACACCTGGGTCGTCTCCGACACCGGCTCCACGGACGGGACCCAGGACCTGATCCGCTCCGCCCTCCGGGGCATCCCCGGGCAGCTGCACGAGGAACCGTGGACCGACTTCGGCCACAACCGCTCCAGCAACATCCGCCACGCCCGCGGCCGGGCCGACTACCTGCTGCTCCTCGACGCGGACATGGTCGTCCGGCAGGAGGGCGACCTGCCCGGGCTGACCGCCGACGCCTACCTGCTGCGCCACGCCGGCGATCCGGAGTACCGGATCAAGCGGCTGGTGCGCGGCGGCCTGGCCTGGCGCTACGAGGGTTCGACCCACGAGTACCTGACGACCGACCAGGCGCACCACACCGCCGCCCTGGACGCGCTGGTCGTCGAGCACTTCGCCGACGGCGGCTCGCGCTCCGACAAGTTCGAGCGCGACGCCCGGCTGCTGCGCCGGGACCTCGAACGCGACCCGGGCAACGCCCGGGCGGTCTTCTACCTCGCGCAGACCCTGCGCGACCTGGGCGAGCGCGACGAGGCCGTGGCGCTGTACGAGCGCCGCGCCGGGATGGGCGGCTGGGCGGAGGAGGTCTACTGCGCGCTGCTGCAGTCGGGCGTCCTGCGGGCCGAGGCGGGCGACTGGCCGGGCGCCATGGACGCCCTGGTCCGGGCCTGGGAGTCGCGGCCCGGACGCATGGAGGCCTGTTACGAGCTCTCCTCGCGGCTGCGCGGCATGGGCCGGCACCGGACGGCGCACGCCTTCGCCCGGGCCGGGCTGGACGTGCCGGTGCCGGACGACTGGCTGTTCACCCAGCCCTGGGTCTACCGCTGGGGCATGCTCTTCGAGTACTCCGTCACGTCCTACTGGGCGGGGGACCCGCAGGCCTCGCTGGCCGCCTGCGACCGCCTCCTCGCGCTCGCCGACCTGCCGGAGCCGTACCGCCGGCAGACCGCCGCCAACCGCGAGTTCGCCGTCCGGGCCGTCGGCGCACCCGCCTGACCGATGAACCGGGTCCGCGGTCCGCGGGCCGGAGCACGCCGATCGGGGCGGCACCGGCTTGAACGCGGCGGGCGGCTGTGCGTGACTGGGGGGAGGAACAGCGACCTGGCCGGCATCGAGGTGTCGCGGATGGGATTCATCGGCACGGTGGGGCTGGTGCTCCACCCCGAGCGGACCTGCGGGCCCGTCGTGGACACGGTCATCCGGTGGAGCCGGGCCCGGGACGCCAAGGTCCTCGGGCTGGCCGAGGAGGTGGCCCGGATCGGGTGCGACGCGGTGGCGGTCGGGCCCGGGGAGATGGCCGCGACCGCCGATCTGCTGATCAGCCTGGGCGGGGACGGGACGATGCTGCGCGCGATGCGGCTGACGGTGGGCGGCGGCGCGCCCGTCCTGGGGGTCAACGTCGGACGGCTGGGATTCCTCGCCGAGGTCGACATCCCGGAGCTCGCGGACGCGCTCGACGCCGTCGACGACCAGCGCTTCACCGTGGAGCCGCGGTCGGGGGTCCGGTCCAGGTTCGGGACCGTCGAGGAGACCGCGCTGAACGACGTCGTGCTGGTGCGCAGCCCCGGGCACCGCTCGGCGGCCGTCGCGGTACGGGTCCAGCACCAGCCGTTCGTGTCCTACACCGCCGACGCCGTCGTGGTCGCCACGCCGACCGGCTCGACCGCGTACAGCTTCTCCGCCGGCGGCCCGATCGTCTCGCCCGTCACCGAGGGGCTGCTGGTCACGCCGGTGGCGCCGCACGCCGCGTTCAACCGCTCGGTGTTCCTCTCCGGTGGCGAGCGGCTCGCCCTGGAGGTGCTGCCGCACAGCGGGGACCTCGCCGTCGAGGCGGACGGCCTGCTGGTCGGGCGGGTCCGGCCGGGCGATGTGGTCGAGGTGACGATGCTCCCGGCCGCGGCACGCGTCGTGCGGCTCGGCCACACCACGTTCTACCAGCGGGCGCAGCGCAAGCTGCGGCTCAGCGGGTCGGCCGAACACGTGTGACGGGCCGGAGCACCGGGCGCGGGTCGGGGGGAGCGCGGGGGGACAGCGGGGCTCAGTGGCCCGGGTACCGGGCCGCCCAGCCGGGTTCGAGCAGGGCGAAGGCCTCCTCGGCGGCGCGGCGCGGCTCGGCGTGCCGCTGGACGATGACCCGGGCCTCCAGGGCGAAGCGGGCCAGGGCGGCGCAGGTGACGTCGTCCTCGGGTGCGCCGACCTCGGCCGCGATGGCGCGGGCCAGGGCTTCCTCGTGGCGGGTCCACATGCGCTGGGCGTATTCGCGCAGGGCCGGGGTGTCGTCGACCATCCGGGTGAACGCGGCGAAACGCGGGTCGGCGGCCCGGACGGCCAGCCGGGTCCGGGCCAGCAGGACGTGCTCGCGGAGGGCGTGCGGGATCGACCGGCCGGCGGGGCGGTCCCGGACGACGGCGACCAGCGCCGCCTCCACGTCGCCGTCCTCGTCGAAGACCAGTGCCTCCTTGCCCGGGAAGTGCTTGAACAGCGTCGTGACGGAGACGTCGGCGGCGTCGGCGACCTCCTTGACGCCGACCTGGTCGTAGCCGCGGTCGAGGAAGAGTTCGAGGGCGGCGTCCGCCAGTGCCTGCCGGGTCTGGGCCTTCTTGCGCTCGCGGCGCCCGATCTGTTCGGTCACGGGTCCACCGTACTACGCGGGTGAACTCGGTTCAAAAGTGTAGTGATTGCACTTTCGTAGTGGGTGTGCTTTTGTGAGGGAGGCCGGGGTCACCGGCCTCCATCCGCCTCCCGAGGAGGGACCTCCCATGAACTCCACCCGCCCGCACTCCACCGGCGCCCCGCGCGTCGCCGTCGTCGGTGCCGGCCTGGGCGGCCTCGCCCTGGCCGCCGTCCTGCACCGCCACGGCCACCCCGTCACCGTCTTCGAACGCGAGGACTCGCCCACCGCCCGCGGCCAGGGCGGCACCCTCGACATCCGCGCCGGCAGCGGCCAGGTCGCCCTGCGCGCGGCCGGCCTGCTCGACCGCTTCCACGCCCTCGCCCGGCCCGAGGGCCAGGAGTGGCGTCTGCTCGACCCGCTCACCGGCGCCGCCCGGCCGGCCGCCGGACCGGACCACGACGGGGAGGTCCCGGATCTCGACGAGGAGAGCCCGGAGATCGACCGCGGCCAGCTGCGCGCGCTGTTCCTGGACGCACTCCCCGGCGGCACTGTGCGATGGGGCCACGGCGTCGGCGGGGTCACCCCGCCCGGCGACGGCACCTGGCGCCTGCGCCTCGCCGACGGCACCACCGAGGACGCCGACCTGGTCGTCGGCGCCGACGGCACCTGGTCACGGGTCCGCCCGGCCCTGTCGGACGCCACGCCCGTCTACACCGGCGTCACCTTCGTCGAGACCGGCTTCGACCACTGCGACCTCCGTCACCCCGGCCTCGCCCGGCTGGTCGGCCCCGGCACGATGCTCGCGAGGTGCGACGGCAGGGCCATGGTCGCCCAGCGCAACAGCGACGGCCACATCCGCGGCTACGCCGCGCTGCGCGTCCCGGAGGACTGGCACCGCGTCGACGGCCCCGACGACCAGTCGGCGATCCGGGCCCGGCTGCTGACGGCCTTCGACGGCTGGGACGAGCAGCTGCGGTACGTGCTGCGCCACAACGACCGCCCGTTCGTCCACCGCCCGCTGTACGCCCTGCCCGCCCCGCACACCTGGGAGCACGCCCCCGGCGTCACCCTCCTCGGCGACGCCGCGCACCTGCTGCCCCCGGTCGGGCTGGGCGCCAACCTCGCCCTGCTCGACGGCGCCGACCTCGCGCACGCCCTGCTCTCCGAGCCCACCGTCGACGACGCCGTCCGCGCCTACGAGGCCGTCATGCTGCCGCGCTCCACCCGGGCCGCCCTCGACTGCGTCGGCGCCCTCGACGGCCTCGTGCCCCCGGCGGCCACGCCGGCCGCACCGGCCGGAACGGGCGTGCTCACCCCGTGACGGGGCGGACGGCCGGAAGGACGGGCGTCGCCGTGCCCGGGTGATCAGCGGTGGCGGCTCAGCCGGAGCACGCTGTCGGGCAGCAGGCGGGTGGCGGCACCGGGACTGCTGGTGGCGCCGGGGCGGGTGCCGGCACCGGGGCGGGGGGAGAGCTGGGCCGTGGGGAGGAGGTCGAGGCGGTCGCAGCGCCAGCCGGCGGCCTCGAACGGGGCGAGGTCGGCGAGGCCGTGCATGGTCAGCGGCGTCCCGGCGCTGTGGGCCGCGGCGGTGAGGCTGCGTGCGGAGGCGACGGAGAGCACGTCGCAGATCCAGGCGGTGCCGATCCCGGCCAGCTCGGCCGCGAGCGCCCGGACGGCGGAATCCGGCAGGTAGGTGAGCCGACCTGGTACTGTCCCGCGGTTCCCGCAGTCTCGACGAAGAGGCGTTCGACGAGGCAGTCCTCCAGCTCCGCGCCAGCCTGG
>NZ_JBEYVJ010000449.1:0-5076 GCF_040643935.1 Kitasatospora sp. NPDC047058
GTTCCAGCGCCGCATCGTCGCCGGCCTCACCGCCGGCGCAGTCAAGGGATGAGTGCGCCCCACCGGGCGGACCAGCCGACGCGACGGCGGACGAGCACGCCGTCGAGGCGGCCGTGGGCCGCCTGCGGGCGGCGCTCGGGCCGCACGGCACGCTGATCCGCACCGTACCCAAGCGCGGCTACCGGCTGGCGGCCGGCTGATGGGCGGGCTCGCGGGCGGGCTGGTGGGCGGGCTGGTGGAGGCGTCGGCGCGCGGCCGGGCGGGTGCCGCCGGCCGTCCGGTGCTGCTCGCCGTCGCGCACGGCAGCCGGAACCCGGCCGGCGTCGCCGCGACCCGGGCGCTGCTGGACCGGGTCCGCCGGCAGCGCCCCGAACTCGACGTCCGCTGCTGCTTCCTGGACCTCGCCGCGCCGTCCCTGCCCGAGGCGCTCGGCGGCCTGTCCGACGGCGAGCCGGCCGTCCTCGTCCCGCTGCTGCTCGGCACCGGCTACCACCTGCGCGTGGACATCCCCGGTGCACTGGCCGCCGCCCGGCTGCCGCACGTCCGGCTCGCCCCCGCGCTGGGACCCGACCCGCTGCTGGCCGCCGTCCTCGCCGACCGGCTCGCCGCGGCCGGACGCCCGCCCGGCGCCGGTCCGGTGGTGCTCGCCGCGGCCGGCTCCTCCGACCCGGCGGCCGCCGCCGACACCCGCCGCACGGCCCGGCTGCTCGCCGAGCGCCTGGCCGACGGCCGCCCCGTCGTCCCCGCCTACCTCTCGGCGGCCCGGCCGACCCCGGCCGAGGCGGTCGAGGCGCTGCACGCCGTCGGCCACCGCCGGGTCGCCGTCGCCACCTACCTCCTCGGCCCCGGCTTCTTCGCCGACCGGGCCGCCGGCACGCCCGCCCGCTGGACGAGCGCCCCGCTGGGCACCCACGACGCCCTAGCCCGCCTGGTCGCCGCCCGCTACGACCGCGCCGCCCTCCCGGCCCTGGCCGCCGCCGGCTGACCGCCGTCCGAGCACCGAAACCCTTTGGTCACCGGGAAGTCCGGCTGATAGCGTCCGGCCGTGTCCCTCACCGACCTCCCCCTCGGCTTCCGCGACGAGGAGCAGCGCCGGCGCGTGCAGCACGCGCTGCACGACCGCCTCGCGGACGACCGGGACCAGCAGGAGTGCCGGTACCTCATGCGGCTGTTCTGGCAGCTGTCCATGCCGTACGAAGAAGTCACGGTCGAGGAGCTCCGCCACCACGTCGGCCGGGACAAGCTTCTCGTGGTCGAGGCGATGATCCGGGCCATCCGCACCTCCCCGGAACGGATCGACGCCTGGGTGGCCGCCGTCGAAGTGGGCTTCGACGCCGTCGAGGACCGCGGCTCCGCCCGGGGCGCGGGCTGACCACAGCGCCCGGCCGTCCGGCCCGGCCCGCTCAGCCGCCCGCGCCCCTGCGGCACCGGCGCCGGTAGTAGGCGTACGTCAGGGCCACCACCAGCGGCGCCCACAGCAGGAAGAGACCGCTGACCGTCAGGGCGAGCGCCCGCCACCAGCCGTTGGTGTAGCCGACGTCGTGGAACCCCGCGATGCCGAAGGCGCAGAGCACCCAGTCGGCCAGGAGCAGCACGAGGCCGGCCCCGGCCAGCGCAGCGGGCACGAGCACCGCGCCCGGCCGGATGCGCCGGCCGCCGATCACCGGGACCCGGCCCGGCACGACCTCGCCCCACCACCGGACCAGCCCGAAGCAGAGCAGGGCGAAGGCCTCGGACAGCAGGCTGAGGGTCACGACGTACGGCACCGTCACCCAGAGCGGCTGGGACGTCCTGGGCAGCACCATCCCCATCTGGAAGCCGAAGCCGATGGGCAGTCGCCAGAGGCAGACCGGCAGGCCGAGCAGCGGGATGGCACGGGCGGCCCGCTCCGCCCAGCGCGGCACCGGCCGCTCCGTCGTGGGCTCCGGCACGGGACCGGTCGTGGTGATGGTCATGGACCCAGCCTCCGCGTCCGCCGGCCCGGTCCGGATCGTGCCCGGGCACGACCCGTTCCCCCGCGCGGGGGAGGCCGGGCCCGCCCGGAGGCGGACGGTCCGCGGACCGGACCTCCGCCCGCGAGGCTTCGGACCATCTCCACACCTCCGCCCCGCGAGGCTGTCGACCCGGTCACATCCGGCCGCCGGTCCGGGACGCGCCCGCCGTCGCCGCATAGAGTGGATCTTGTCTGTGCGGGCGACTCGGTTGACGGGGTGGACGTTGGGCACCGGAACTTCTCTGACGGCTCGTCAACTGATCGGCCTGCTGGTCGATCCCGGCACGTACCGGAGCTGGGACGAACCGCCCGGCGCGGAACCCGCCGAGGCCGGCTACCGGGCGGCACTGGACCGCGCCCGGGAGCGGACCGGGCTGGACGAGGCGGTGGTCACCGGCGTCGGACTGATCGACGGCCGGACGGTGGCCCTGGTGGCGTCCGAGTTCGGCTTCCTCGGCGGCTCGATCGGGGTGGCCACGGCCGAGCGGATCACCCGCTCCGTCGAGCGGGCCACCGACGAGCGACTGCCCCTGGTCGCCCTGCCGGTCTCGGGCGGCACCAGGATGCAGGAGGGTTCGGCGGCCTTCCTCTGCATGCTCCGGATCACCTCCGCCGTCCAGGCGCACCGGGCGGCCGGCCTGCCCTACCTCACCTACCTGCGCAACCCCACCATGGGCGGGGTGTTCGCCTCCTGGGGCACGCTCGGGCAGCTGGTGTTCGCCGAACCGGGTGCCAGGCTGGGCTTCCTCGGCCCCCGGGTGTACGAGGAACTGCGCGGCGTCGAGCTGCCCGCGGACGTCCAGCGCGCCGAGACCCTGGCCGGGAACGGCCTGGTGGACGCGGTGGTCGCACCCGCCGAACTGCGCGAGGTGCTGCGGCGCTCGCTCGCCGTCCTGACCGCGGCCCCGCGCGACACCAACGTGCCGACCGCCGGGCCGCTCGCCGCCGGGCCGCCGACCGCCGAGCCGCTGGACGGGGCGCCGCCGGCTGCGCCCCGCGTCCGCCCCGACGCCTGGGACGCCGTCCGCCGCACCCGCCGCCCCGACCGCCCGGGGACGCGCGAACTGCTCCGCCGCACCGCCGGGGAGCTGGTCCTGCTGGACGCGCCCGGCGGCCGGGACGGCGCGCTGGTGCGCGCGCTCGCGGTCCTGGACGGCCGGCCCGCCCTGGTGGTCGGGCAGCAGCGGCAGACGCCGGACCGGGAGCGCCCGTTCACCGCCGCCGACCTGCGCGCCGTCCGCCGCACCGCCCGGCTCGCCGAACAGCTCGGTCTGCCACTGGTCACGGTGGTCGACACGGCCGGCGCCGAACTGTCCGCGCAGGCCGAGCGGGAGGGCATCGCGATCGAGATCGCGCACTGCCTCACCACCCTGCTCGCGCTGCGCACGCCCGTCCTCGCGGTGCTGCTCGGCCAGGGCTCCGGCGGCGGCGCGCTGGCGCTGCTGCCCGCCGACCGGGTGCTCGCCGCCGAGAACGCCTGGCTGGCGCCGCTCCCGCCCGAGGGAGCCTCCGCCATCGTCCACCGGGACGGCGCCCACGCCCCCGAACTGGCCCGCACCCAGGGCATCGGCGCGTACGACCTGGCCGCCGTCGGCCTGGTGGACACGGTCGTGCCGGAACTGCCGGACGCCGCCGAGGAGCCGGCCGCCTTCTGCGACCGCCTCGGCCGGGCGGTCGGCGCCGCCCTCGGCACCCTCACCGCCACCGGCCGGACGGACCTCCTCGCCGCCCGCGTCGCCCGCCACCGCCGCCTGGGGGACGTACTGGGGTAGGGCGGCCCACGCCCGGACGGCGCCGGGCGGGCTGGCCGGGTGGGCCGGGCTATCGCGGCGGGCCCCGGAGTGCCTTCCTCCGTACCGACGTACTCAACACGTGCACCACCGGACCGGGCGCCGACTCGGCGACCAAGCCCTGTTCGAGCCGCATGGAGGAGTAGACGCTCCTCCCGTTTCGACCTGCGCCGTCTCATCGTCGCGTCGATGTGGCGCCGCTCTCAGATCGTCTGTACCCGTAGTGTCGGCGGCCGTCCGGTCGGTGACCGCCCCCGGCAGGCGGCCGGTGAGTGCGCTCACACACGATTCACCGCCACGACGACCGGTAGTAGTGGCCCGGCGAGCCCGAGCGACGGTGGCCGGGAGCACGTTTCCCGAGGCCGGAGGCCATGCCCGACGCCGCCGCGGCCCGCCCTTCGATTCCACGGCACGACCCGCCGCTACGACGGTGGGTCGTCAGCAGGGGGTCTTGGCGACGGCCGATCCGGTCTGGCAACAATGGCTCAGTCGTCAGCCGCCCCGGCTCCTGTCCCGCCGGGAAAGCGGCTAGTTGCCGAGTCACGCCCCGCGACCGTTTCGGCCCCTGTCCGGCCACCGGTCGAGGCGGGGCGTGACACCGGCCCAACCCGATTGAGGTCTAGTTCTTCATGCCCGCTTTCAAGCTCCGTATGCGCACTTCTGCTGCTCTTCTTGCCGGCGCCGCCGGTCTGACCGCTCTGGGCGCCGGTCTGATGCCCGCCACCGCCTCGGCCGCGACCGCCTCCCCGCAGGCCATCGCCGCCCAGATCGTGCCGGCCAACCAGCTCGCCTCGTTCAGCCAGATCATCGCCCACGAGTCCAGCTGGAACGTGCACGCGACCAACCCGAGCTCGGGCGCGTACGGTCTGGCCCAGGCGCTGCCGGGCTCCAAGATGGCTTCGGCCGGTGCCGACTGGAAGACCAACCCGGCCACCCAGATCAAGTGGGCGCTGGACTACATGAACACCCGCTACGGCAGCCCGAACGCCGCCTGGTCCTTCTGGCAGAACCACCACTGGTACTAAGCCGCCAACTGCTGCCGAACCGGCACCTGTTGCTGAGCCTCCGCCGGCACTGAGCCGACACCGGCGCTGAGCCGACACCGGTCCCCGGCTGCCGCCGACGCCCGCCCACCACTGCCGCTGGGCGGCGTCGGCACGGCTTCGTGAGCCACCGGCCCGTCGACCACTGTCCCCCCTCACCCCGGGGATCGGACAGGGAGAACCGGGGTGACCGAGAGGGCCCGGGCCGACCAGCTGGTCGAGCAGTCCTTCCCGGACCGCTCGCAGCGCG
>NZ_JBEYVJ010000450.1:0-5034 GCF_040643935.1 Kitasatospora sp. NPDC047058
CCGATCGCCACTCCGCGCGCCGCCAGCAGCCGGAGGAGCCGCTCCCAGCCCTCCCCGGGGACGACGGCGCCGTCCGGCGTGAACGCGACCGCCGGTCTCTTGTCGTTCTCGCCGTAGTCGTTGCGGCGGTCCTTGCGGTAGCTCAGCCGCTTCTTCTCCTGGGGCGTCTTCCGTCGCACCCCGCCAGACTGGCCGATCCGGGCCGCCGCCGCACCCGGTTTTCCGGCCGCCGGCCGCCTTGCCCTCCGGGGGCCTCAGCCCGCGGGCACCTGCGCGATCACCAGCTCGCCGACCGCCTCCGAGAGGACGGTCCGGGCGTGCTCGCCTATGCCGGAGTCGGTGACGAACACGCCGACGTCCTCCAGGGCGGCGAAGCCGCTGAGGCCGACGACGCCCCACTTGCTGTGGTCCGCCACCACCGCGACCCGCCGGGCCGAGGCGATCAGCGCACGGTTGGTCTGCGCCTCGGCGAGGTTCGGCGTGGTCAGGCCCGCCTTCTCCGACACCCCGTGGGCCCCCAGGATCAGCAGGTCGACGTGGAGCGCCCGGATCGCCTGGTCGGCCAGCGGCCCGACCAGCGCCGCGGACGGCGTCGGCGCGCCCCCCGTCAGCAGCAGCGAGGGCGCATCCCCCTCGGGCTGCTCCCCGGCCGTGCGGATCAGCTCCGCGACGGGCAGCGAGTTGGTGACGACGGTCAGCCGCGGCACCCGCAGCAGTCGGGCGGCGACCGCGTAGGTGGTCGTCCCGGCCGAGATCGCGATCACGCTGCCCGGTTCGACCAGGGCCGCCGCGGCGTCCGCCACCGCGGCCTTGGCCGCCGACTCGAGGCCGGACTTGGCCTCGAAGCCCGGCTCGTCCGCCGCCGTCTCCGTCCCGAGCACGGCGCCGCCGTGCACCTTCTTGACCGCGCCCGAACGCTCCAGCGCGTCGAGGTCCCGGCGGATCGTCATGTCGGAGACCCCGAGCTGCTCGACCAGTTCGGCGACCCGCACGGCTCCGCTGCGGCGCACGATCCCGGCGATCAGCGCCTGTCGCTGATGGGCGAGCATCCCCGTCTCCGCCACAGCCCCACACCCCTCACCAACGAACCGAAAACGCCAGAAGCCGACACTCGAGGATACTGAAGCCCACGCCGCCGGTGGCCGGCGGAGTACGGTCCTGCTTCCTCACTCGTCGCCCGGGTCGCCCAGCCGGTCGGCCAGCGCGGACAGCGTCGCGCCGAGCGGTAGGGCGGCCCTCAGGCCGGCGTACTCGTCGCCGCGCGTCGTGCCCTGGTTGACGATCGCGACGGGCTTGCCCTCGCGCGCGGCGTGCCGCACGAAGCGCAGGCCGGACAGCACGGCGAGCGACGAGCCGAGGACGAGCAGCGCCCGCGCCCCGTCCACCAGGTCGTAGCACTGCTGGACGCGGTCCTTGGGCACGTTCTCGCCGAAGAAGACCACGTCGGGCTTGAGGATGCCCCCGCAGGCCGTGCACGGCGCGATCCGGAAGGCCGCCACCAGCGCGTCGGGCAGCTCCACGTCCCCGTCCGGGTTCACCCGCGCCTGCGCGCCGCGGGAGGCGCCGTTGAGGTCGTGCAGGCGCCGGTCGAGCTCCGCGCGCGTACTGCGGTGCCCGCAGCCGAGGCAGACCACCCGGTCGAGGCCGCCGTGCAGCTCGACGGCGTCCACGGTGCCGGCCGCGCGGTGCAGCCCGTCCACGTTCTGGGTGATCACCGCGGAGACCCGCCCGGCCCGCCGCAGCCGCTCGACCGCCCGGTGCCCGGCGTTCGGCCGGGCCTCGGCGATCGCCCGCCACCCGGCGTGGCTGCGGGCCCAGTACCGGCGCCGGGCCGCCTCGCTCGCGGTGAACTCCTGGTACGTCATCGGCGTGTGGCGGCGCCGGCGGCCGGTGGCGCCGCGGTAGTCGGGGATGCCCGACTCGGTGGAGAGCCCGGCGCCGCTGAGCACGGCGACGCCCCCGCCCGCCAGCAGCCGCCGGATCCCGTCCAGCGCGGCCCCTGGCGGCGTGCCCTCGTGGGCGGCCGGCGGCGCGCCGTCGCGGCCGCCCGGTCCGTGAGGTTCCGGGTGCGGAGACATGCCGCCAGGGTAGTCCGGCCGCCGCCGGTCCCGGCCGGGGGTTGCCTGGGCGCGGGTGCGGGTCGAGCCTGGAGGAGAGGGACGGCCGGCGGACCGCGGACGGGTCGGTCGCCGAGAGGCACCCGCCCCGGAGACGAAGGAGCCTCGCCGGTGACCGGGCAGCAGCGTTCAGGCAGCGGCCACCGGACCGTGGCGCACACGGCGGACCTGCGGGTGGAGGCGTGGGCGCCGACCGCCGAGGGGTGCATCCGCGAGGCGGTGCGCGCCGCGGTCGAGGGCTTCGCCGACACCACCGGGGCCCGTCCGAGCGGGGAACGCGCCTGCACCGTCACCGCGGCGACCGACGAGGACCTGCTGGTCGCCGTGCTGGAGGAAGTGATCTACCGGATGGACGCCGACGGCGAGCTGCCCCTCGGCACGGAGCTCGGGGCGATCCGGGCGACGGCGGAAGGCCGGGCACTGCCGGTGCGCTTCCGGATGGCGGACGCCGCCACCGCCGCACCGGTCGGCGCGGTGCCGAAGGCCGTCTCGCTGCACGACCTCCGCCTCCGGGGCGGCCCCGGGGGCTGGAGCTGCCAGGTGACGCTCGACGTCTGAACACGACCGGGAGCCGGAGGTGAGGACCGTGGAGATCACGCTCGTCGAGGAGGGCCGCTACCGCTTCCGCATCCCGCGGCGGGAGCCGATGCGGGTGCCCGGGGTGGTGTTCGCGTCCGGGGTGCTGCTGCCGCAGGCGGCCGGCGACAAGGCGCTGGAGCAGGTCGCGAACGTGGCGACCCTGCCCGGCATCGTCCGCGCCTCCTTCGCCATGCCGGACGTCCACTGGGGCTACGGCTTCCCGATCGGCGGGGTGGCCGCCACCGACGCCGACCGGGGCGGGGTGATCTCACCCGGCGGCGTCGGCTTCGACATCTCCTGCGGGGTGCGGCTGCTCGCCGCCGGCATCGACCGGGCGGAGCTCGGCCACGACCGCCTCCGGCACCTGATGGACCTGCTCGACCGCACCGTGCCGCGCGGCATGGGCCGCGGCGGCCTGTGGAAGCTGTCGGGCACCGGGGAGCTGGACGACCTGCTGGTCGGCGGCGCCCGGTACGCGGTCGAGCACGGCCACGGGGTGCCGCGCGACCTGGCCCGCTGCGAGGACGACGGCGTCCTCGTGGGCGCCGCGCCCGGGCAGGTCAGCAGCCGGGCCGTGGAACGCGGCCTGCACCAGGTCGGCAGCCTGGGCAGCGGCAACCACTTCTTTTGAGGTGCAGGCCGTCGAGCACGTCCACGACCGGGCCACGGCAGCCGCGTTCGGACTGCACACCGGCCAGGTCTGCGTCATGATCCACTGCGGTTCGCGCGGCCTCGGCCACCAGGTGTGCACCGACCACGTCCGCACCATGGACCGGGACCTGCACCGCCACCGAATCTCCGTCCCCGACCGCCAGCTCGCCTGCACCCCCGTCGACTCCCCGGCCGGCCGGGCCTACCTCGGCGCGATGGCCGCGGCGGCCAACTACGGCCGCGCCAACCGGCAGCTGCTCTCCGAAGCCGCCCGCCGCGCCTTCGCCGAGGCCGCCGGGGCGGGCCTGGAACTCGTCTACGACATCTCCCACAACATGGCCAAGATCGAGACCCACGAGGTCGACGGCGAGCCGCGGCGGCTCTGCGTCCACCGCAAGGGCGCCACCCGGGCCCTGCCGCCGGGCGACCCCGGCCTGCCGCCGGACCTCGCGGCCGCCGGCCAGCCGGTGCTCGTCCCCGGGACCATGGGCACCGCCTCGTACGTGATGGTCGGCCTGCCCGGCAACGACGCCTTCCACTCCGCCTGCCACGGCGCCGGGCGGGTCTGGAGCCGGCACCACGCGCTGCGCATGGTCCGCGGCGAACGGCTCCGCGACGACCTGGAGGCGCAGGGGATCGCCGTCCGCCCGTCCTCCTGGCGCGGCCTCGCGGAGGAGGCGCCCGAGGCGTACAAGGACGTCGACGCGGTCGCCGCCGTGACGGAGGGCGCCGGCCTGGCCCGGCCGGTCGCCCGCCTGGTGCCGCTCGGCGTGGTCAAGGGCTGACCCGTTCCGTGCGGCACCGGCCGGTCCGGGCCGCCCGGCCGCTGCGGTGTGCCGGCGTGCTGTGGCCAGTGCACGGCGCCCGGGTCAGTGCGCGGCGCCGCCGCCCGGGGCCGCGACCTCGGCGCGGAGCACGGGCAGGGTCGCGTACATCGTGCCGCCCGGGCAGTCGGTGGCCAGCCAGTCGCGGTGGCCGCTGATCAGGTCGACCGGCTTGGTCACGCCGTTGACCGGGTTGACGAAGGTGACGTGCGCCTGCGGGTCCAGCCCGTGCGTGCGGGTGAGGACGGCGAGCAGCGCGGTCAGCGAGCGGCGGGCCGGCGCGGTGGGCTCCTGGCCGGTGAGCGTGCCGAGCAGCGCGATGCCGAGGTTGCCGGAGTTGAAGCCGGCGGTGTGGAAGGCGGTCACCACGTTCCCGGACGCGTCGTGCGCGGGGATGCCGTCGTCGCCGGACCAGCGGCCCTCGTAGATCCGGCCGGCCTCGTCGATCAGGAAGTGGTAGCCGATGTCGCCCCAGTCCTGGGTGACGGCGTGGTACTCGTAGATCGCCCGGACGGTGGCCGCCGGGTCGGGGTCGGAGTTCGGCGTGTCCGTGTGGTGGACCGTCAGGGTCTGCAGCGGGTAGTACTTCGGCGGCGAGTTCTCCACGCCGTTCTTGAAGCGCTTGGACTCGTCCGCGCCCCAGGCCGCCCGCGCGACGTACTCGGTGCCGCAGAAGCTCACCGGCGTGGCCGGCGCGAGCGCGACACTGCGGACGGGGCCGTGCACGGTGTCGATGGCGGCGGTGCGGACGTTGCCGGCGCCGTCGGGAGGCGCGAGCGCAGCCGGCCCTCGGCGATCGCCCGCTCGTACAGGGCCAGGTCGTCCAGCGAGTTCTGCGGCTCGACGACGGTGGTGATGCCGTA
>NZ_JBEYVJ010000451.1:0-5021 GCF_040643935.1 Kitasatospora sp. NPDC047058
CTGGCCCGCGGCTATCTGGGCCGCCCGGGGCTGACCGCCGAGCGCTTCGTCCCCTCCCCGCTGGGCGGCGGCGAGCGGCTGTACCGCAGCGGCGACCTCGCCCGCCGGCTGCCGGTGGGGGCACCTCCCGGCCGCCAGGCCGGGGGAGGCACGCTGGAGTACCTGGGCCGGATCGACCAGCAGGTCAAGGTCCGCGGGCACCGAGTGGAGCTCGGCGAGATCGAGGGGGAGCTGGGCGCCCACCCGGGCGTGCGGCACGCGGCCGTCCTGCCCCGCGAGGCGCCGGACGGCGGCACCGGGCTGGTCGCCTACCTCGTCCCCGAGGAGAACGGCTCGCCCGAGGAGCCGGCCGACCGTACCGGGGATTCCGAGCAGGTCGCCCAGTGGCGGACCGTCTTCGACACCGCCTACGACCAGTACGAGCAGGTGGGCGGCTCCGACCCGACGTTCAACATCCGCGGCTGGACGAGCAGTTACACCGGTGAGCCGATCCCGGCCGAGGAGATGCGGCACTGGGTGGAGGACACCGTCGCGCTGGTCCGGCGCACCGGGCCGCGCCGGGTCCTGGAGATCGGCAGCGGCACCGGCCTGCTGCTCTTCCGGCTGGCCGGCGACTGCGAGCAGTACACCGCCCTCGACCTGTCGGACAGCGCGGTCGCCCACGTCCGCCGCCACCTCCCGGCGCACTGGGAGCACGTCCGGCTGCTGCGCCGGGCCGGCCACGAGCTGGACGACCTGGCGGCCGGCGGGTTCGACACCGTGATCGTCAACTCGGTGGCCCAGTACCTGCCGAGCGCCGGCTACCTGGTCGAGGTCCTCACCGGGGCCGCCGCGCTGCTGGCGCCGGGCGGGCGGATCGTGGTCGGCGACGTCCGGCACCTGGCCCTGCTGGACGCCTTCCAGGTGTCGGTGCTGCAGCCGGGCCTGCCGGCCGGGGCGGCCGACGCGGAGCTGGCCCGGCAGGTCCGCCAGGCCGTCCGGCAGGAGGACGAGCTGCTGCTCGACCCGCGCTTCTTCGCGGCGCTGCGCCGGGAGATCCCGCGGATCGGCCGGGTGGAGGTGCTGCCGAAGCCCGGGCGCGACCGCAACGAGATGACCCGCTACCGGTACGACGTCGTCCTGCACCTGGACACCGAACCGGCGCCCGCCGCCGTGCCCACGGTGCCGTGGACCGGCGGCGAGCTGCGGGCGCTGCCGGACGGCTCGCCGCTGGTGGTCACCGGCATCCCGAACGCCCGGGTGCACGCCGACGCCCGCACCGCCGCGCGGCTCGCCGCGGGTGCGGGCCTGCCCACCACGGATGCCGCCGACACCGGCGAGCCCGTCGCGCTCGACCCGCAGGACCTGCGCGAGCTGGCCGACCGCCACGGACACGCCGTGGAGCTCAGCTGGGCGGCCGGCGACCCGCTGGGCCGCTTCGACGCCGCCTTCCGCCCCGCCGGCACCGAGCCGGAGACGGCGCTGCCGCCCGCCGGGGACGACGCGGGCCTGCCGTGGCCGCACTGGGCCAACGACCCGCACCGCGGCCGCGCCGCCCGCCGCCTGGTCCCCCGGCTCCGCTCCCACCTGCGGGAACGGCTGCCGGAGTACATGGTCCCGGAGGCCTTCGTCACGCTGGACGCGCTGCCGCTGACCGCCAACGGCAAGCTCGACCGGGCCGCGCTGCCGGCCCCGGACTGGTCCACCGGCTCGACCGCGCTGCTCGCCCCCCGCGACGACACCGAGCGGGCGCTCGCCGAGATCTGGAGCGCCGCCCTGGGCGTGGCCCGGATCGGGCTGGCCGACGACTTCTTCGACCTCGGCGGCCACTCCCTGCTCGCCGTGCAGGTGACCGCCGCCGTCCGCGAGTCGCTGGGCCGCGCACTGCCGGTGCGGGCGCTGTTCGAGGCGCCGGTGCTCGGCGAGTTCGCCGAGGCGGTGCGCCGCGCCCCGGCCGCCGGGGCCCCGGAGACGGCGGCCGCCCCGGTCCGCGAGGCCGTTCCGGCCGACGACGCCGGCTTCGACGACCTGTCCGCCGAGGACCTCGCCGAGCTGATGGGCGGGGACCGGTGACCGACCTCCGCACCCCGCGCAGCACCCCCGAGACCGACCCCGCCCCCGTGAAGGAGCACCCCGTGGCCACCGCCCCCCGCACCGCCGAGGTGCTGCCGGCCTCCGCCGCCCAGCGCCGGTTCTGGCTGATCGACCGGCTGGAGGGCCCCAGCGGCGTCTACAACACCGCCGCCGCCCTGCGGCTGCGCGGACCGCTGGCCACCGACCACCTCCGGCAGGCGTTCCAGCTGCTGGTCGACCGGCACGAGGCGCTGCGCACCGTCTTCCCGGCCCGGGACGGCGTCCCGGTCCAGCTGGTGCTGCCCCGCCGCGCCTTCGAGCTGGGCGTGACCGAGGCCGCCGGCGCCGGCGAGGTGGAGGTCCGGGAGCTGGCCGGCCGGCTCGCCGAGCAGCCGTTCGACCTGGCCAAGGGGCCGCTGCTGCGGGCCGAACTGATCGCCGTCGGGCCGCAGGAGCACCTGCTGGTCGTGGTGCTGCACCACATCGTGGTCGACCGCTGGTCCTTCGGCCTGCTGATGTCCGAACTCTCCGAGTGCTACGCCGCCCTGGCCGGGCGGCGGCCGGTCCGGCTGCCCGCCCTGCCGCTGCGCTACGCCGACCACGTGGCCGGCCGGCAGGCCCTGCTGGACGGCGGCCTCGGCGACCGGCTGCTCGGCCACTGGCGCGAGCGGCTGGCCGGTGCGCCGCAGGCGCTGGAGCTGCCCGGCGACCGCCCGCGCCCGGCGGTGCGCAGCTTCCGCGGCGCGACCGTGCCGGTGCGGCTGGACGCGGCCGTCTCGCAGGCGGTGCGCGACCTCGCCCGGGCCGCCGGGGCGACCCCGTTCATCGTGCTGCTCGCCGCCTTCCAGGCGGTGCTGGCCCGGCACGCGGGCACCGAGGAGGTGGTGGTGGCGACCGGGCCCGCCACCCGCGCCCCGGGCACCGAGCTGCTGGTCGGCGCGCTGGTCAACACGGTGCTGCTGCGCACCTCGCTGGCCGGCGACCCGGACTTCGCCCAGCTGGTGGCACGGGTGCGGGACACCGCGCTGGACGCCTTCGAGCACCAGGAGCTGCCCTTCGACCGGCTGGTGGAGGAGCTGGCGCCCAGCCGCGACCTGTCGCGCAACCCGCTGGCCCAGGTCGGCTTCGTGCTCCAGAACGCGCCGGCCACCACGCCCGCGCTGGCCGGCCTGGCCGTCGAGCCGGTGACCGTGGCCCGGGACAGCGCGCACCTGGACCTCGACCTCCAGCTGACCGAGGAGGACGGCTGCTTCACCGGCTTCGCCGAGTTCGCCCGGGACCTCTTCGAGGCCCCGACGGTGGCCCGGCTGCTCGGCCACTGGACCACCCTGCTGGGCGCCGCCGTCCGCACGCCGGACACCCGGCTGTCCGCCCTGCCCATGCTCACCCCGGAGGAGCTGGAGCAGGAGCTGCACGGCTGGAACGACACCGACGCCGAGCTCCCGGCCGGCCTGCGGGTGGACCAGCTGTTCGCCCGTCAGGCGGCCCGCACGCCGGAGGCGGTCGCGGTGGTCGACCAGGCCGGTTCCCTCGGCTACCGGGCGCTGGACGCCTGGGCCGGCCGGATCGCCCACCGGCTGCGGGAGCACGGCGTCGGACCGGACGTACCGGTGGCGCTCTGCCTGGAGCGCGGGGCGGGGCTCAGCGCCGCCATGCTGGGCACGCTGCGGGCCGGCGGCGCCTTCCTCGGACTGGACCCGTCCTACCCGGCCGACCGGCTGGCCTTCATGCTCGCGGACGCCCGTCCGGCCGTGGTGCTGGCCCACCGCTCCACCGCCGGCGCGCTCCCGGCCGGCACCCCGGTGCTGCTGCTGGAGGAGATCGCCGAGGACGGGCCGGAGTCCGGCCGCGGCGAGGCCGCTCCGGCGGGCGCCGGCGAGGCCAACCTGGCCTACCTGGTGTACACCTCGGGCTCCACCGGGCGCCCCAAGGGCGTCGCCGTCACCCACCGCTCCATCGTCAACACCTTCGCCGGACTGGCCCGTTCGCACGGCTTCGGGCCCGGCGACCGGATGATCGCGCTGCACTCGCCGAGCTTCGACCCGGCCGTACACGACTGCCTGGCCCCGCTGCTGACCGGCGCCACCGCCGTCTTCCCCGCACCGGACGCGGCCCGCGACCCGCGGCACTGGGCCGAGCTGGTCGCCCGCCACCGGGTGACCGTCTGGTCGATGGGACCGGCCGGCACCGAGGCGATGCTGGCCGCCGCCGAGGAGCACGGCCTGGCCCTGGACAGCCTGCGCGCCGCACTGGTCGGCGGGGACGTGCTGCCGCCCGCGCTGCCGCCGCGGCTGCGCGCCGCCGCACCCGGCTGCCGGGTGGTCAACTCGGCCGGGGTGGCCGAGGCCGCCTTCTGCAACAACGAGTACCGGGTGCCCGAGGACGCCGACCCGGCCGCCCCGGTCCCGTACGGGCACCCGCTGCCCAACCAGCGGCTGCTGGTGCTGGACGGGCTGCTGCGCGCGGTCCCGGCCGGGGTGCCCGGCGAGCTGTGCGTGGCGGGCGAGGGACTGGCCCGCGGCTACCTGGGCCGCCCGGGCCTGACCGCCGAGCGCTTCGTGCCGCACCCGTACCCCCGGGTGCCGGGCGAGCGCCTCTACCGTACCGGCGACCTGGCCCGCCGCCGGGCCGACGGCGAGCTGGAGCTGCTCGGCCGCGCCGACCACCAGGTCAAGATCCGCGGCTTCCGGGTCGAGCCGGGCGAGGTGACCGGCGTGCTGCTGGGCCACCCGGCGGTGGCCGAGGCGATCGTGGTGGCCCGTGAGGTGGCCCCGGGCGACCGGCGGCTCGCCGCGTACTGGGTGCCCGCCGCCGGTGCACCGGCGTCCGGCGCCGAGCTGGCCGCCTGGCTGCGCGACCGGCTGCCCGGCCACCTCGTCCCCGCGCTGTGGACGGAGCTGGCGGCCCTGCCGCTCTCCCCCAACGGCAAGGTGGACCGAGCGGCAACGGCGCCCAGGAGCCGCGCCTAC
>NZ_JBEYVJ010000452.1:0-5015 GCF_040643935.1 Kitasatospora sp. NPDC047058
GGCGCCGGCTGGGCCGCCCGCGGCGGTGGCCCGGCGGCGGCGGACGGCGACGGCCAGGCCGACGTACAGGCCGACGAGCAGCACGGCCGGGTGCAGACCGCGGCCCGTGGCCAGCCAGATGAAGAGCGCCACCACGGTCACCGCGGAGGCCAGCACGATGAACAGGGCCACTCCGGGCGTGACGTCTCCCGACCGGCCCGCGCGGGCGCCGGACCGCGGCCGGGGGGACCGGCCGGGGAGCGCTTCGGCCGGGTCGCCCTCGGTGAGCCGGCGGGCGCGCTCGCTCTGCGGCCGGACGCGGGCGGCCGCCCGCAGGTCGGGCTGCGGGCGGGGCGGCAGTGCCTCCAGGACGGGTTCGGCCGTGGGTTCCGCGGTGACGCCGACGGGCCGCGGGCGGTGCAGGGTGAGGCCGGTGGGGTCGAGCCAGCCGGACGGGTCCAGTACGGCGAGCCCGGCGATCCGGTGCACGGCCGTGCGGCCCGCGGTGGTGAGGACGAGGTGTCCGGGGCCGGGCTCAGGAGCTCCGGCGGCCGGCGAGCCGGTGCCCGGGGTGCCCGTGGCGCTTTCGGTGCCGACGGCGACCAGCGCGCCGCCGACCGCGCGGCGCAGCGGCAGGCCGGGGGCCCGGTCGGCCCGGGTCCCGGCCGGCTCGGCGAGCGTCAGCAGCCAGCGCCCGTCCGGGAGTTCGCGCAGCGCGGCGCCGTCCTGCCAGTGTGCCAGGACGCGCCCGGCGGCCTCGACCGCGCCGATCACCGGCACGTCGAGGACGAAGCCGGCGGCGGCGACGGTGGCGCGGAAGGCCGCGGCGGGGGTGGCGGTCACTGGTCGCTCCCGATCAGGTGGTGGATCCGGCCGGTGAAGGCGTCGCCGACCACGATCCGGCCGGCCCGGGTCTCGGCGGCGATCAGCGGCAGCTTCGGGTGCACGGCGGGCGGGGCCGTGCCACCGGAGAAGGCGCTCAGGGTGCGGAAGGCGTCATGGCGGACGTGGCGCACCAGGCGGGCGCTGCGGGTGCAGGTGACCAGCGCGGGCACCGCGTCGTGGTGGACCAGGCCGATCACGTCGGCGTTCTCCCGGACGACGATCCGGGACGGCGTGCCCTGCCGGTTCCGCACCTCCCACTCCCGGCCGTCCTCCGACCAGGCGACGGTGGCGCCGCTGTGCACGAGGTGGGCGGCGCGGGCGGCCTCGGGCGGCAGGGCCCGCTCGTACAGCCGGGCCTCACGGAAGCGGTTGAAGGGCTGGTGCCCGTCCGTGCCGGGGCCGGCCTCGCCGTCGTCGGTGACGGCGCCGTCGGGCGCGATCCGCCACCAGCGGCCGGCCAGCGGCAGCACCAGGTCGTCGCCGTCGCGCAGCAGCGGCAGGACGGGGCGGGTGAGCAGTTCGTCCGGCAGTCCGCGGTCGAGGCCGAAGTCGCCGAGTCCGGCGGTGAAGCCGCCGGGTTCGCCGCCGCGGCCGGCGATCGGGCGGCCGCTGACGTAGGGGACGAGGCGGTCGTCGCGCAGGTGCAGAGCGATCAGCCGCCGGCCGATCCGCCCGGCGGCGACCACCGGGCCGGGCAGTTCGTGGCGCCGGGCCCGGAGGACGGTGGCATCGCCGCCTTCGGTGTTGGGGAGGTTGACGGCGAGCAGGGTGGTGGCGTGCGGGCCGCGGGCGAGCAGGGTGCGGGCGTCGGTGGTGAAGGCCGGCACGGCTCCGCCGGTGACCTTGGCGGGCAGCTTGGCCACGGCCGGCGAGGGCACCCGGCGAAACTCGCGGCCGCGCAGCGCCCGGACCGCGATCTCCGGTGCGGGCAGCGGGAGTTCGGCCTGCTGGTGGTCGAGCCGGACGGTGACGTGGGTCGCCCCGGCGGCGGACCAGCGGGTCGGCTCGCTCGCCAGCACCCGGGCCCGGGACGGGAGTTGTGCGGCCAGCCGGGGCGAGGTCAGCAGCCAGGCCCGGTCGGCGGCGGCGAGGCCCTCCTCGGCGTCCCGCACCTCCTCGGGGGTGGGGTCGGCCGGCCGGCGGGCGTTCAGCCAGGCCGGGAGCACCTCGGCGAGGTCGCCGGTGAGCAGCTTGCCGACCGGGTCGCCGAGGACGGCGACGACCAGCGAGGTGCCGCGCGCGGCCGCCCGGCGGTGCAGGACGAGCAGCGCGGCGAGCTGGACGAGCCGGCCGGCGCCGGCCTGGGTCGGGCCGGTGTCCACCAGCGCGGCGATCCGGCCGCGGGTGGCCGGGGTGCGGAACTCGGGCGCGAAGTGCAGCAGTTCGCCGTCGGCGAGCCGGCGCAGGAACTCGTCCGGGTACGCGTCGGCGAGCAGCCATTCGGAGGGCAGCAGTCGGTCCGGCCGGCCGGAGCGGGCGAGGCCGCCGAGGCCGTCCGGGTCGCCGAGCTCGTCGGCGACCGGCTCGCGCTCGCCGACCAGGGTGTCCAGGCGGCGCAGCAACGGGCCCAGGGCGACGGCGAGTTCGGGGGTGAGGGCGGAGAGGGCGGCGGCCCAGGGGGCGAGGGCGGCGGGCAGGCGGGTGGTCGTCATCGGGCGGCGCTTCGGGTGTACGGCTCCAGGGCGTCCGGGGAGCCGGCGGGCGGGGGCGGGTCGGCGACCAGGGCGCGGCCGGGGACGAGGACGCAGAGCTGGCCGTCCGCGGCGCCGAGCGCCCGGCGCCAGAGTGCGGCGGCGGGCCCGGGGCGGGCGGTGGTGGGGACCAGCAGGCCGGCGTCCCGGCCGAGGTAGCGGGCGCCGTCGGCCCACGGCAGGTCGTCCCCGTCGCCGAGGACGAGCAGCAGCCGCCCGTCGGATGCGGCACCGGCCGGCAGGCCGCCGTGACGTGACGCGCCGTCGCCGTCGCCGGGCAGGGCACCGCCGTTGGACAGGGCGCCGTCGCCGGGCAGGGCACCGTCGGGCAGCGGACCGTCGTCGGCGAGGACCGCGAGGCGGGCGCCGCCGAGGAGCCGGTCCCGGGTGGCGGCGGCCAGCGCGGGCACGGCGTCGCCCACGGCGAGCACGGCGGCGACCGGCAACGGCGGCTCGCGCCGCTCCCAGCGCAATGGAAACGACAGCGGGGGCAAGGGCGGAGACGGCGGCGGGGACGACAGCGCGGTGGACGTCCGGGTGGTGGTCACGAGGGCGCGACCGCCGCAACCAGCTCGGCGCGTATGCCGGCCAGCGCCGCCGGCAGGTCGGCCGGGTCGAAGCCGGCGTCGATCTCGCGCAGCGCCGCCTCCAGCCGCAGCCGCGAGTCGCGCCCGGCGGGCAGGCCGCGGTGCTCGGTGAGCAGGGCGGTGCCGGTGCGGGCGAGCCGCTCGGCGCGGGCGGCCGTGCTGCGGGACAGCTCCTCGGCGGCGTGCACCAGGCTGCGGTTGGCGGCCTTCTCGATCAGGTCGGCAAGGGTGTCCCGGGCGAGCGTCTGGGTGTCGGCGGTGGGGGCGATCAGCGGCAGCACCCACAGGTCGCGGGCCGAGGCCGTGCTCCGGCCGTCGAGCACGGCGGCCGCGGCGACCAGCTTCTGCGAGCGCACCGCCCGCCGGTCGCTGACCGGCACGCCGGCTCCGCGCAGCCGGCGCAGCGCGGCGCCGAGCAGCGGGGTCACCTCGTCCAGGTCGCAGTCCCGGGCGGCGGCCGCGAGCCGGTCGACGGCGCCGAGCAGGTCGCCGGGGCGGGCCGGGGCCGCGGCCGGACGGCGGCCGGCCTCCAGCAGCTCCTCCAGCCGGGCGTCCGCCACCGGCTCCACGAAGACCCGGGCCAGGAAGCGGTCGGCGAAGGCGGCGAGGGCGGGGTCGTCCGGCAGGTGGTTGGCCGCGCCGACGCAGACCCGCAGCGGGCTGGCCAGCACGGTGCCGCCGCGGCGGAAGACCCGCTCGTTGAGCAGGCCGAGCAGGGTGTTGAGGACGGCGGTGGAGCCGAGGAACACCTCGTCCAGGAAGGCGATGTCGGCCTCCGGCAGCATCCCGGCGGTCTCGAACTCGACCCGCCCCTCGCGGAGCCGGCGCAGGTCGACGGGGCCGAACAGCTCGTTCGGCTCGGTGAACCGGCCGAGCAGGTACTCGAAGTAGCGCCCGCCCAGCTGACCGGCGACCCGGCGCACCGCCTCGGACTTGGCGGTGCCCGGCGCCCCGACGACCAGCAGGTGCTCACCGGCGACCGCACAGAGCGTCACCACCTCGGCCACCGTCTCACGGTCGATCATGCCGCGGCCGGCGGCGGCCACGGCGGCGCCGATCAGTCCGGCGTCGGCGGCGAGGGCCGCCGGACCGGTGGTGGCCGCGGGGCCGGTGCCGGCGGTCGGAGGAGTGCCGGCGGTCGGAGAAGTGCTGGTCTCGGTCACGAGCACCGGAGTCTACGGGGGCCGCCAGGCCGCTCACCAACGGGTTTACCGCTCCGTCAGTCGTCGAGCCCAGGCCAGCCGTCGCGGTTGGAGCAGGTCTCGTAGTCGTACCGGGTCAGCCGGTCCCACTCCTCCCCCGTCGCGCGCTCGTACGCCTCCTCGTGCACGTAGAGCAACTCCTCGCAGTGCCGTGCGGTGAACGGCGCGAAGCGGTCCGGTGCGCCGAAGACGCTCTCGTACGTCCGCCGGCCGGCCGCGACCGCGGCGGCGCGCGCGTACAGGAAGCCGTCGTCGGACTGCGGCAGGGGCGAGCCGCCGTCCGACAGTCCGGCGACCGGCAGGACGCCGAAGACCTCCTGGTCGATCCGGTACAGAGCCTCCGCGAGCCGCTCGCCGAAGCCGATGATCTCCCCCACCGGTCCGGCGGCGAGCACCTCGGTCAGCCGCTCGCAGCCGGCCTCGACGTCCGCGCAGGTCGACGTGCCGGCCTCGCCGCCGAGCACGTCGACCAGCTCCCAGAACCGCGCCCAGGTGATCGCCGGCGCGTCGGCGTCCGCCGGGTCGTGCTGCTCGGTGGTGGCGGCGTTGCCGGTGGTACCCATGTGCCTGCGGCCCTTCGTGAGTCCGGGGTGTCGGTCGGCGGTCGCCCGCCGGGGCACACTGTGCCAGCGCGCACCGACAGAGCCGCCCGCCCGGCAGCGCGGTGCTGC
>NZ_JBEYVJ010000453.1:0-4962 GCF_040643935.1 Kitasatospora sp. NPDC047058
GCCCGGGCGGCTGACCCGGGCCCACTCCACGCCGTCGTCCGCACCCGGGCCGCCGCCTTCGTCCCCGGCTCCCGCGGGAACCGGGGACGAGTGTGCGCCGCCGGAGACGGCTCAGCGGACGTCGATGGTGAACTGCCGCTTGGTCTGGTCCGGTCCGCCGGAGAACGTCCCGCCCAGCGCGTCCCGGTAGGCGACGTGCACGGTGATGGTGGTGCGGCCGGGGCTCTGCGCGCGGAAGGTGAAGTAGTAGTGGCCGCCCGTGCCGAGGTCTCCGGTCCCGCCGAGGCCGAAGCCGAGTACGTCCTTGACGCCGAAGTCGTCGACGTACTCGTCGCCGGCCGCCTGCACGACGGCCGGGTCGGGGGAAGGGGCGGCCATGGTCCAGTTGTCACCCGCGTCCTGGTAGGCGAACACCTCGATGGAGAAGAGTTCGCCGGGTTTGACGGTGAATTGTCCCGAGGTCCGGGCGAACACCGTGCCGTGGTCGAGTTTGCCCGTGGTCATCCTGTGGACGGCCACCGCGCCCACGGTGGCGGCGACGGCCAGCAACGCGGCCACCGTCACCAGGACCCGGCGCCACCGCCGCTTCACGGGCGTGCCTCCCGGTGGGTGGTGCGCAGCGCCGTCACTGCGGCGGCTCGGGGGTTCCGGGGTGCTCAATTCGGGCCTCACTTGGGCATTCGCACGGCTCTGACGTTGGGGTGCTTGTCGTCGGAGGCGCCTTGCATGTGGTTGTCGACGAAGTCGCTCTCGCTGACCCAGACGGTGTAACCCCAGGGGTTGTAGAGGACTCGTCGACGGTCTTCTTCAGCTGCTCGGCCCGCTGCCGCCGGCTGCCCGGCGCTTCCCCGAGCGGGTGTGCGTCGTGGTCCGGCAGGGTCAGGCCCCCTGCCCGGTCTTGGCGCAGCCGGCCGAGGTGGTGTGCACATACTCGCCGGACACGGCCGGACCGGACATGGTCAGCGTGCCCGCGATCTGCCTGGGACCGCCCGCGTCCCCGCGCTTCTCCGGGTGGGCGCTGAACCCCGTCCCGGCACCATCGTTACCCATGATCCCCCCGAATCCCCCTGATACGGTCCGAAGACCCCCGACAGCATAACGTCGATCCCGCTGACCAGCCGCTTTGTGTCGTCGGCGGCCGGGCTGCGCCGACCTGCTGCGGCCGCCGGGATCAACCGCCAACCTTCGCGCCGGGAACGGGCCTGACGGGCCGGCGGGAGTGATCCGGTGCGGCGCGAGCGACGGCCTGCCTCGTCGCCTCCGCCTGCCCGGCCGCGTTCCCCCGACACGGGCGCCAGTCGGTGTCTTGCCGTCAAATGACTGATGTACGCCGGGCGCTGGTCCGCGAGAGTCGAGAGCGCCGGGTCTCCCCCGGTGGCGGGCGCAGGGGATGTGCCCGTGTGATTGTCGATGCACTTGAACGAGGAGTACCAGGATGGCAACCAGTCAGCGGCCTCTCGGCACATGGAAGACGGCCGTGGTCGCCGGGGCCGCGGCCCTCGCCGTCACCGGCGGCATCGCCGCGCCGGCCAGCGCCGCGTCCCAGACGGGTCCGGCGGCGGACCGACTGAGCATCGCGAACCAGGACCTGCACGGCGACGTGCTGTTGGGAGAGCCGGCGCACCCCCGGGACCACCCGGGCGGCCGCCCGTTGATCAAGCACTACTGGATCGCCAAGCTCGGCTACGCCGCCGTGACCGCGCTGAACCAGCGGACCAACTACGGCTGGCAGCGCAACTACAAGGACTGGACGGTTGCCATCGTCGGCAACAACATCCAGGGCAAGAAGGTCACCGTCTACACCAAGATCACCAACCTCTACTACGGTGAAGGCGGCGTCATCGGTGCCCAGACGGCTCCCACGCCGCAGGTGCTGGTGGCTCAGAACACCATCAAGGCCCAGAACGTCGACGTCGTCACCGAGATCGTGAACGTCCACCTCATCAGCCCCAAGTGGGAGGACGTCTTCAGCGCCGACTGCCGCGCCCAGGAAGACCTCCGCAACGCGGTGAAGGCACAGCTCGCCTGCACCATGGGCTGAGCCGTAGCCGAGCAGGGCGAACCCGGAGCGGCCGGTCGGTCACAGCGCCGACCGGCCGCTCCGTCGCGTGCGCGCCCGGCCACGCCGGCCTCATCCGGCCGGCACCGCGGGAAGGGCCCAGCGGCTGTGACGGGGGGATTCGGTTTACGCCCGAGGGGACTCCTCACAACAGCTTGGGCACGTCCTTGAGCAGGCGCAGGACCTTCTGCCCGAAGGAGGCGGTGGTGCGCCAGTCCTTCTCCGCCTCCACGCTGGCACGCGTCACGGCGAATTCCCTGCCCGTCGTACGGACCAGGTCGATCCGGTGAGTGACGGCCGTGAGCACGTTCAGGTGGTACTGCCCGATGCCAAGCCAGGACGCGGCCTCCTCCTGGGTCATCCACTGACCGCCCGCCGGGAGGTCACGGTAGGCGAAGGGTATCTGCGGGAGGCTGTCCGTCCAGGTCTTCACCGGGACATTGTCACCGACGGCGAGCACGACGCCCGCCCTTGGTCCAACGGAACGCTTGAAGCCGGCAGCGGGTGCCGCCGTCGCGGGAGGTCACGGTCCTGGTCGGCCCTCCCGTCGACCGGACCCTCGGCAGTGAGGTGCGATCAAGCCGGCCACAGCGGTGCAGAGCAGAGGCAGGCCATCGGAGTCCAAGGTCTCCGGTGCCCCGCCCTGTTCCAAACAGGTGCGCACCGTAGCGGCGCCTCCGGCGGTCGGACAGTGGTCACAACTGGTCAGTCACAAGCGGCGAGCAACTCGTCGAGTGCGGCGCGGATGGCTTCGTCCTGGGTGAAGCCCCGCCAGCCGCCGTCGCTACGGAGGCGCTGATCACGGGACGGCACGTCGCGCAGGAACCGCGCAGCGGGTCGAGCGGCGTGGCCGATCTGGGCCAGGTACCGCACGGCGGGGAGCATGACCGGGCTGTAGGCGCCCTCGGCCAGCCCCTGAACGATGCTTGTCATGGCTGGGACGCTGGTCTCGGTATCGCCGGTTGTGGCCCAGAGCGCGTGCGCCGCCTCGACGCGGGTCCAGGGGTCGTTGTCGGCGGCCGTGGCCCGGAGCTGGTCCGCGAAGCGGGCGGCGTACGGGCCGAGGTCGGCGAGCATGTGGAGAAGCGGGCGCGGGATACTTCCCCGGGTGGCGGCACGTCCAAGCGCTTCCAGGGCCGGTTCGGGCTCGCCGCCGACCTTCCAGTAGGCCCAGGCTGCGCGTGCTTCACCGCTGCTCGATCGGGCCAACAGCAGCTCTCGTGCCCCGTTCCCCGCCGTCCCGATGCCGGCCAGCGCGTTCGCTGCCGCTGCCCAGGTCTGGTCGTCCTCCAAGAGGCCGACCAGCTGGGGAACCGCTGCCTTCGCCGTGGGACCCCAGCCCGCGAGCAGGCGGCAGAGGCTGTTGAGCATGTGGTCGTCCGTGACGGCACCAAGCTGCTCACTGATCGCCGGGAGGAACAGCTCGGCGTGGTCAGGAAGGCAACCCAGTACCTCGTGGAGCGAAGGGAGGACGGCATGGTGCAGGCCGGCGGTGATGGCATGGTGGACGGAGCCCACAGCGAAGCCCGATCGCGTGCCGGTCATCAGTTCAATCAGGCCCGGAACGCAGCGGGGATCGTTCATCCGGGCCAGCGCCCACCAGGCGGCCTCGGCGACGGTCTCCCCGTTCCGGGTGTCCCGCACGGCGGTGTCGTCGAGTAGGACGGCGACCTTGTCGGCGTGGGCCGCGGCGGCCGGGCCGAGGCAGGCCAGTAGCTCGGCCGCCCGGAAACGGACCTCAGGGGCGGGATCGTCCAGCCGCGCGGCGAGAACGGGCAGGAGGTCGGCGCTCACCGAACGCCACTGCGCCAGTAGCCCGCCTGCCTGGGCGAGTGCCCCGATCCGCTGGTCGACCTCGGGATGGTTTTCCAGCAGGCCGAGCGTGAAGCCGGGGGACGGTCCGATGAACAGCGCCGACGTCCAGTGGTGGACACCCTGGACGCCGGCTTCGACCGTGCTGGTGTGCCGCCACATTTCGACGCTCGGGTCCCGGACCGCTTCCAGCAGGAGGTCGACCCGTTGTACGGGAAGGTCCGGATCGGCCGGGGCGAGTGCGTGCACCGCCGCCAGGCGGGTCTGTGCTTCCGGGGCGTCGAGCAGCCCACGGAGTAGTTCCAGGACCTCGGTGGCCCGTGGTCCGGCCGGTTGTCGTTCCACTGCGCTGCCGAGCGCGAGGACCACGTCGAGGCGGGTCGCCGGATCGGCTTCCGCGTGCCAGGACCGCACAAGTGCCGACAGGACGAGTTCACCGGGGCTCTCGCAGACACCGAGCAGGTGGGCCGCGCATCGCCTCACCTCCGGGGCGGGATCGGTGAGCAGGACGAGCGCCTTCGGCAGAGCCTGTTCCCATGCCGACCGCCAGCCGGGGTCAAGGAACCTCTCCGCCACCTGCCCGGCCTCGGCCGCCAGGTTCCACACCAGCTCCAGCACCACGCGGCGGCTTGGGAGCGGGACGGCCGGACTCGCGGCCAGAAGCAACAGGAAGGGCAGCGCGGCCGGGGCCGCCGAGCAGATCCAACCGCCCTGGTGGAAGACCTGGTTGAGCAGATCGAAGGCCGCGTCGACGGCGTCGTCCGGATCCGGTCCCGCGCATCGGCGCAAGAGGCCGGGCACGTCCGCGGCGGACCCGTAGTTGTGCTCCAGCGCCGCCCAGTCAACCGCGTCCAGTCCCGCCCACATGTCGCGACCCTACCGCCCGGGCCGACACGCAGGCGACGGGAAAGTCCCCCCTCCCCCGACAGCGAGGAACAAACCAACGAGGACGACAACCGCGAGCAGGAAACACAGGCTTGCGCGGCTGGTCGCCTGAGAAGCCGTTGTCTTTCCGATAGTGACGGGTGCGTTTTCGCTGGTCAGGCATAGTGCCGGTGTATCGGTGGCAGGGACGGGGTGTCGTGTCGTCT
>NZ_JBEYVJ010000454.1:0-4911 GCF_040643935.1 Kitasatospora sp. NPDC047058
CGGCGGGGCGGCGCGGCGGGGCGGCGGGGCGGCGCGGCGGGGCGCGAGGCCTCCGGGGGCGCCGCGGCGGCCGGGATCACCGGCCAGGATCAGCAGGACCGGCGACCGAAATCAGTCGTCGGCGCCGGCCGCCAGGACGGCGGTGTCGAGGGCGCCGGTGAGCCGGTCCAGCAGGGAGCGCAGGGCGGCGAGGTCCTCGACCGGGAGGCTGGTGGCGGCGAGCAGGCGGCGCGGCACCTGGCCGGCGCGGTCGCGCATGGCCAGGCCGGCGTCGGTGAGGCGGACGGTGACGGAGCGCTCGTCCTCAGGGCTGCGCTCGCGGCTCACCAGGCCGGCTGCCTCCAGCCGCTTGAGCAGCGGGGAGAGCGTGCCGGAGTCGAGCCGCAGCCGCTCGCCGATCCGTTTCACCGGCAGGTCGCCGTGTTCCCAGAGCACCAGCATGACCAGGTACTGGGGGTAGGTCAGGCCGAGGTCCTTGAGCAGTACCCGGTAGACGCCGCCGAAGGCGCGCGAGGCCGCGTTCAGGGAGAAGCAGATCTGCTGGTCGAGCCGGAGCAGGTGTTCGTCGCGCAGCAGGTCGGCGTCGTCCGGCTCGGGACGGGCGACGTCCGGCTCGGGACGGGCGACGTCCGTCGCGGTCTCGGACGCGGTCTCGGGGAGCTTGGCCATGCATCCATCGTACCGACCACCGGATGCACCATTCAGTTGTGCGCAATTGAATTGCGTGCTCTACTTGTCTCCGGAAGGCGGCCCGACCGGGACGCCGAGGACAGAAGCACGACCGACGCAGGACGGAAGGGACACGCACCCATGGACGCGCTCTACACCGCAGTGGCCACCGCGAACGGCCGGGAGGGCCGCGCCGTCAGCTCCGACGGACAGCTGGACCTGGCCCTGGCGATGCCCGCCGCACTCGGCGGCAACGGCCAGGGCACCAACCCCGAGCAGCTGTTCGCGGCCGGCTACGCGGCCTGCTTCGCGAGCGCCCTGGGCCTGGTCGGCCGGCAGGCGCGGGTCGACACCAGCGAGGTCTCGGTGACCGCCGAGGTCTCCATCGGCAAGGACGGCGCCGGGTTCGGCCTCGCGGTCGTCCTGCGCGTGGAGCTGCCGGACTCGCTCGCGGGCGAGAACGGCGAGCTGCTGGTCAAGCAGGCGCACGAGGTCTGCCCGTACTCCCGCGCCACCCGCGGCAACATCCCGGTCGAGCTCGTCGTCGAGTAAGCAGGTCGCCGGGTAGGCGTGAAGCCGGACCGCAGGGCCCGCCGCACCCCCGTGCGGCGGGCCCTGTACCCGTTTCAGCCCCCGGCCGCACCGTTCCCCGGAGCGGATCCCGGCGTTCCCGGCCCTGCCGGTCCGGCCCCCGGCGCCCCCGGCGCCCCCGGCCCAGCCGGTCCGACCCCCGACCCCGAGCCAGGCCCGGGCGCCGAGCCCGGCGGCGGCCCGTACCCCGCTCCGTACCCCGGCCCGGGCACCGGCGCGCTCGCGGCGCGCAGGGTGTCCAGCCGGTGGCGGTACTCCTCCGCGTCGATCTCCCCGCGCGCGAACCGTTCCGCGAGCAGGTGCTCCGCCGTCGGCGGTGCCGCCCGCCCCGGCGGCACCCCGGCCGCCCCGGCAGGACCGACCCCACCCTGGGGACCCCAGGCACCGGGCGACACCGGCCGCCGCGTCCGCGAGAGGTGGCGCACCAGCGCGACGACGGCGAGCACCAGCACCCCCAGGAGCAGCAGCATCACGATCGCCATCAGCCCCAGGCCCCACCCGCTCAGGGCGTGGCCGTGCCCGTGTCCGTGCCAGTGCCTCATCACGACCTCCTCATTACCGCCCGGGGGCCCGCGGGGCGCCCCACTCACCATCGTGCGCCCGGAAACGACCGGCCGGCCCTGAGGATTGTCTGAGAATGTCCGGAAAGGCACTCCTGTCCCGTCACCCCGGCGCGCCGGGGTAGCGTTGCGAGCCATGGACCACCACCCGCCCGGCGACGACCGCGAGCGGCTCGTCGCGGCCGGGGTGCTGCGTCGCTACGACGACGGGTACCGGCACCCGGCACTCGGCCACGCCCCGATCAGCTACGTCTCGACCCGGCTCTGGGACGAGCTGACCGCTCTCGCCATCGCCCCGTCCGCGGCCACGGCCACGGCCCACGCGCTGCTGCGCACCATCGCCGCGGACGCGGTCGACGCCGCGCTCGCCCCCGGCAACGAACGGGCCCCGCACGACGACCTCTACGTGACGCACCCGGCGTTCGTCGGGCCGCACCGCCGGGTGGTCTGGTTCCAGCGCTCCGGCCCGGGCGGCCCGATCACCGCGACCTTCCCGCCGGACGCCTGACCCGGCAACGGCCCCGGAACGAAGAACGGCGCCGGAACGAAGAACGGCCCCGGAACGAACGGCCGCCGCGGAACGAGGAGCGGATCCGGAACGAACGGCCGCCCCGGATCCGCCCGGCAGGTCAGCGCTCCACCCACAGACCGTGGCAGACCCAGCTCAGCAGGCTCGGACCGCCCAGCGGCGGGCGGTCGTGGTACGTGCCGTCCGCCACCGAGAGGTTGACGATCAGATACGCGTGCCAGTCCGCCCCGACCCCGCGCCGGTCCGCGTGCACCAGCGTGTCGTTGACGAACCAGTCGACCGAGTACGTGCCGAGCACCACGCGCAGCCCGAAGGTCGCGCCGGGGGCTATCCCGGCCGCCGCGCCGTGCCAGTAGCGGAAGCCCCCGCGGACGTGGTTGGAGATCTCCAGCAGGTCCGGGTTGTCGGGGTGGTACTCGAAGAAGTCCACCTCGTTGCCGCCGTCCCGCCAGGTCCAGATGGCCGGCCAGGCCCCCAGCTCGACCGGGAGCGTGACCCGCGCGCCGAGCACGTCACCGGTGCGCACCTGGAACCCCTCCGGGCTCCCCTCGGTGGTGAGCAGGTTGCACGTCCACAGCTCGCTGCCACGGCGGCGGGTCGCGGTGAAGCGGCCGCCGGGGCAGTAGGCCCGGCTGAGGAAGTCGAGTTTGTGATCCCCCCGATTGGTCGGCCCCATCCGGGGATAGGAGCTGCTACGCCCCGCCGTCCACTGCCTGGTCGAAGTGAAGTCCGCGTCGAACACGACTGCCACGGCCGCCTCCCCGGTGCCCCGGTGTGCGCGACGGCCCCAGCGCCGCCGCGCACACAGAGTGACTTACCCGATACTTTCCGCAGTATGCGAAGCGGATCCTCCGGGTCCGAGGCATGCGAGCCCGGGCCCGCGCGGGCCGTACGCGCGGGCCCGTGCCGCGCGGACCCGGACGGAGCGTCAGCCGACCGGGGCCGGCGCCGCGCCGCTGCTGCCGAGCCGGTCGGTGACCGAGACGACGCCGTCCACCGAGCGGCACAGGTTCAGCACGATCGGGACGAGGTGCGGCTCGGGCACGCTGCCGCTGAGCACCACCCGGCCCTGGTCCACCTCCACCCCCACCTCGGCCGGACTGACCCCCTCGACCCGGCCGAGCACCTCCTCGACGATCTCCCGGCGGATCACCCGGTCCTCACGCAGGAAGACCCGCAGCAGGTCGCCGCGGCTGACCATGGCGAACACCCGGCCCTCCGCATCCAGCACCGGCAACCGCTTCACCCCGTGCCGGTGCATCAGCCGCGCGGCCGCCACCACGCTGGTGCCGGGCGTGGTGCAGACGGCCGGGCCGGTCATCAGGTCCGCCGCGGTGACGGCGCCGCCCGGACCGGTCCGGGCCAGTTCGGGGGCCGGCAGCAGGCTGCCCTGGTCCTCCTGGGCGGCCAGCGTGAGCAGGAGGTCCGCCTCCGAGACGAGGCCGAGCGGCCGGCCGTCGGCGTCCACCACCGGAACACCGGTGATGTCGTACTCGGCCAGCAGCGCGACGATCTCCCGGAATCCGGTCTCGGGCGCGACCCGGACCACGGGGCTGGTCATCACTGATTCGACGGTGGCATGCCGCACGCCGTTTCACCTTTTCCGCGAGCGTCGGACGGCCGGACGACCGCCGCCCGGCCGGTTACCTGGAGCATCGCCCCTCCCCGCGCAGCCCGCCAGGGGCCAAGGGGCTGAAAACAGGGGACCAACGGCCCCGCTCGGCGAACACCGCCCTCACACCCCGCCGCGTGCTCCACCCGGCAGGGTCCGGGTGACCCGCCGAAGCCGGCGCGGGAGGCCGCTCGCGCCGGACGGTCGACCTACCCGGACTCCCCGGACGGCGCAACCATCACATGATCGACTCGTTGGACCGTCCACCACCACACGACCCACGGCGGCGGGAGGCCTCGGTGGCAGGACGCTCGGACGGCGGATCACCGCTGCGCGGTGCGGCCGCGCGCCCGGTCGCACGGGCCGAGGCGGCGCTGGTGCGCCACTACCGCCGGCTGGTGCGGCTGGCGTACCTCGCCCTGCCGGCCGACCGGGACCGGCACACCCGGGCGCTCGCCGCGCACGCCGCCGTCCAGCGGGCCCTGCCCTTACGCCGGCCCCGCCGCCCCCCCGGCCTGGACACCCCGGCCGGCCACGACGAGGACGCGGTGTACGCCGCACTGCGCCTACGGGTGCTACGGGCCGCGCTGCGGCCGTGGCCGGCGGACCGGCTGTTCGCGCCGCGGGTCTGGGGACTGTGGCTGTTCACACCGGGCGGCGGCGAGGAGGATGCGGCGCTGGACCGGGCGCTGGCCGCCCTGGCGGCGCCCGCCCGGGCCGGTTTCGCGCTGCTGGCCGTGGAGGCGCTGGCACCCGGGGACGCCGCCGAGGTGCTGCGGCGGGCCGGGGTGGCCGAGCCGGAGCACGCGGTGGCCGAGGCGGCGCGGCTGCCCGCCCCGGAGGCCGGTCGGCCGGCGTTCGACCCGTGCGCCGTCCTCGCCCTCCTCCGGGGCCTTGTGGGCGGTGACCACCACGCAGTCGTCGTCGAGCGGGTCGCCGAAGCGGCCCAG
>NZ_JBEYVJ010000455.1:0-4907 GCF_040643935.1 Kitasatospora sp. NPDC047058
TCGGGCCGGCCGCCGCCCGGCCCGACCACGGAAGGCGCGCCGCGTGACTCTTCTGCCGAAGGACGTCGTGGAGCAGGGCCCGCACCCGTCGCGCACGCCCCGGCTGGACCGCTGGCGTGCGGCCGGCCGCCGACGGCGCGGCCGGGCCCTGGTGGGCTGGCTGACCACCACCGACCACAAGCGGATCGGCACCCTCTACATCACCACCGCGTTCCTGTTCTTCCTGGCCGGCGGCCTGATGGCGATGCTGATCCGGATGGAGCTGGCCCGGCCGGGGCTCCAGCTGCTCTCCAACGAGACCTTCAACCAGCTCTTCACCATGCACGGCACGATCATGCTGCTGATGTTCGCGACGCCGCTGTTCGCCGGCTTCGCGAACTGGATCATGCCGCTGCAGCTCGGGGCGCCCGACGTGGCCTTCCCCCGGCTCAACGCGCTCGCGTACTGGCTCTACCTGTTCGGCTCGCTGATCGCGGTGTACGGCTTCCTGACCCCCGACGGCGCGGCCGACTTCGGCTGGTTCGCCTACGCGCCGCTGAACAGCGCCGAGCACAGCCCGGGCCTCGGCGCCGACCTGTGGATCATGGGCCTGGCCTTCTCCGGCTTCGGCACCATCCTGGGCTCGGTCAACTTCATCACCACGATCCTCTGCTTCCGCGCGCCCGGGATGACGATGTTCCGGATGCCGATCTTCGTCTGGAACATCCTGCTCACCGCGGTGCTGGTGCTGTTCGCCTTCCCGGTGCTGGCGGCCGCGCTGCTCTGCCTGGAGTCGGACCGCCGGTTCGGCTCGCACGTCTTCGACGCGGCGAACGGCGGGGCGCTGCTCTGGCAGCACCTGTTCTGGTTCTTCGGCCACCCCGAGGTGTACATCATCGCGCTGCCGTTCTTCGGCATCATCACCGAGATCATCCCGGTCTTCAGCCGCAAGCCGGTCTTCGGCTACTCCGGCCTGATCGCGGCCACCATCGCCATCACCGGCCTGTCCATCACGGTCTGGGCGCACCACATGTTCGTCACCGGGCAGGTGCTGCTGCCGTTCTTCTCGATCATGACGATGCTGATCGCGGTGCCGACCGGGGTGAAGTTCTTCAACTGGATCGGCACCATGTGGCAGGGGTCGCTGAGCTTCGAGACGCCGATGCTCTGGACGATCGGCTTCCTCGTCACCTTCCTGTTCGGCGGGCTGACCGGCGTGCTGCTGGCCGCGTCGCCGATCGACTTCCACGTCTCCGACTCGTACTTCGTGGTCGCCCACTTCCACTACGTGGTGTTCGGGACGGTGGTGTTCGCGATGTTCGCCGGATTCCACTTCTGGTGGCCCAAGTTCAACGGGCGGATGCTCGACGAGCGGCTCGGGCGGATCCACTTCTGGACGCTCTTCGTCGGCTTCCACACCACCTTCCTGGTGCAGCACTGGCTGGGCGCCGAGGGCATGCCCCGCCGGTACGCCGACTACCTGGCCTCGGACGGGTTCACCACGCTCAACACCGTCTCCAGCATCGGCTCCTTCCTGCTGGGCATCTCCACCCTGCCGTTCCTCTACAACGTCTGGCGCACCGCCCGGTACGGGGAGAAGGTGACGGTCGACGACCCGTGGGGGTACGGGCGGTCGCTGGAGTGGGCCACCTCCTGTCCGCCGCCTCGGCACAACTTCGTCACGCTGCCGCGGGTCCGCTCGGAGTCCCCGGCGTTCGACCTGCACCACCCCGTGATCGCCGAGCTGGACCGGCGGCAGAACGCGCGCCAGCCGCTGGACTGAGCACGCGGGCCGCCGGGCGGCGCAGGTGCGGACGGCCGCTCCGTGCACGCGCGAACGGCCGCTCCGTGCAACGGTTCTTTACCTGCTCGTTAGGATGGCGGTCATGGCAGAGGACACCAACGCCCCGGCGGCCGGGGACCCGCGCGCCCGGCGGCGCGGGCAGGGCGAACTGGAGGCGCAGGTGCTCGCGGTGCTCCAGCGGGCGCCCGGCCCGGCCACCGCCGGATGGGTGCAGGAACGGCTGGACGGCGACCTCGCGTACACCACCGTGATGACCATCCTCTCCCGCTTGCACGCCAAGAACGCCGTCTCCCGGACGCGTTCGGGCCGCGCCTACCTGTGGCAGGCCGACTCCGACGCCGCCGGGCTGGCGGCGCTGCGGATGCGCCGGATGCTCGACGGCGAGCCGGACCGGGACGCGGTGCTGGCCAGCTTCGTCACCGCCCTGCTCCCGCACGACGAGGAGCTGCTGCGGGCGTTGCTGGACAGCGCCGCCGACCCGTCGACGCCCGACCGCCAGAACTGAACCCGAGAACGCACCGTGGGCGTCTTCGTCTTCCTCCCGCTCATCCTGCCGCTGACCGCGGTACCGATCGCCCGCCTCGCCGAGCAGCACCTGCACCCGCGCGGGACGGCCCGGCTGCTGACCGTGATCAGCGCGGTGATGGCGCTGTGCAGCGCGGTGTGCCTGGGGCTGACCGGCGTGGTGACCACCGCCCAGATCCCGGGCAACCCGCTGCCCGACAGCTGGTCCGACCCGGAGGTGCGGGCGGCGCTGCCGTACCACGAGACGGTCGGGACGGCGGCGATCTGCCTGCTGGCCGTGGTGGTCGTGGCCGGGCTGCGCACGGTGCTGCGGCACCTGCGGGTCCGGTCCCGGGCCCGGCGGGCGCTCGGCCGCGACCTGCTGGACCCCCGGCTCCCCGACGCCGACGTGGCGGTGCTGCCGGACGACGCCGCGTACGCGTACGCGCTGCCCGGCACCCCGGGGCGGGTGGTCGTCTCCACCGGCATGCTGGCCGGGCTGGCCGCCGACGAACGCGAGGCGCTGCTCGCCCACGAGCGGGCGCACCTGGACCACCGCCACCACCGCTACCTGCTGGCCACCCAACTCGCCGGCTGCGTCAACCCGTTCCTCCGGCCGCTGCAGCACGCCGTGGCGTACAGCGCGGAACGGTGGGCGGACGAGGAGTCGGCCCGGGCGGTCGGCGACCGGCGGATCACGGCCCGCGCGGTGGCCCGGGCGGCGCTGGTCTCGCACCGGGCCCCGGCGCCCGGGTTCGCCGCCTTCGCCGCGCCGGCCGCCGCGCCCGGCCCGGTGCCGCGGCGGGTGGCCGCGCTGCTCGGCCCCGTCCCCGCCGAGCGGAACTGGCCGCCGGCGCACACCCCGGCGGGCCTGGCCGCGATGGTGGCGGCGGTCGGCACGGCGGCGTCGGCGCTCTGCGCGGTCAACGCGGCGGTGGCGCTGCTGCTGGTACTGAAGGCGGTCACACCGCTGTAACGCTCGTGTGCGGCAAGGATGGTGACGGTCCGTCGGCGAGTGGCCGCTGCTACCGTGGAGGCCCTCTGGCGGTCCGACTCACGGGCGGGTGTCGATGGTTGAGGTCTACCGGGCCTACCGGGCGGCAGTGGCCGACGTCTGGCGCGACTGGTGGGCGACCTGGCCGCTGACCGAACCGGTCGGGCTCGGCGACGTCCTGCTCGCCCAGGGTGACGCGGTGCGCAGTGCGGGGACCCTGGCCGCCCGGGGCGTCACCGTGGAACCGGGCCGGCCCGGCCGCCGGGGCGACTACACCTACGACGCGGCCGGCGGGGTGGAGCTGCGCTTCAAGGCGGCGGGGGCCACCGACCCGGCCTTCTCCTCGGTCGCGGCGGCCGAGGCCGGGGCACTGGTCCGGTTCGGGACGGGCTCCGGGGTGCTGGTCGTCTACCGGGGGATCACCACTCGGGGCCTGGCCGACACGCGCCGGCTGGCCGGGGAGCTCGTCCGGCAGTACGCGCTCGGACGGTGGGAGCGCGAGCTGCTGGCCGTCACGGAGGCCGCCCGGGCGGAGTCCGGCACCGTGCTGGTGGCCGCCGGGCGCGAGGCGGCGGCCGAACTCTCGATCGCGGCCGCGGCCGGGGCGGTGACACCGGGGCTGGCGGACCTCGCGGGCGGGGTCGCGCTGGCCGCGTCCCGCAACCTCGGCCTACGGTGGGTCTCCGGGCCGGTGACGCCGTTCTACCGGGTGGTGCGGCTGCGGCAGCGCTGGCTGCGCGGGGTCGAGGCCGAGTACGGGCCGGTCCAGCCCGGCCGGGGGCTGGCCGGGGCGGCCGTCCCGCCGCTGCTGCTGGAGGAGGCCGCGGAGGACCCGGACGCCGTCCTGGAGGACGTCGGCCCGGCGGACGCCGGGCTGCCGCCCGCCGCGGGCTGACGTGGCCCCGGAGCAGGCCGAGCGCCGGCGGGCGGAGGGCCGGCGGGCGCTGGCCGGGCTGCGCGCCGACGTCGGGCACTGGCGGCTGCTCACCCGGCCCGGCGCCTCGCTGCCCGGGCACGGCAGCCAGGTGGACGCCGTCCTGGCGATGCTCGCCCCGGCCGTGGAACGGGCGGAGGCGGCGGTCGAGGAGGGCGCGAGCGGGTCGGGAGGGGCGGGCGGGTCGGACGCCGGCGGGCTGCTGGTGCTCGTCCAGGACCTTTTCCACGTCTGGGACTTCTTCCGCGGCAAGCTGGTGCTCCGGCAGATCCGCTCCCACCGGCGCTGGCTGGAGGTGGCGGACGAGCTGGCCTGGTCGGCGTACCGGCCCGCCCTGGACGCGGCGGCCGGCCGGATGCCGCCCCGCGAGCCGCCGTTGACGGGCTTCAGCCGGACGGTCGCGCCGCTCGCCCACCGCCGCGGCGAGCAGTACCGCGAACTGCTGCCGCGCGGCGGCGTCCACACCCGGGCCGGGCGGGACCTGGTGGCCCGGCTGCCGTTCCCGGTGATCGACGTGCCCTGGTGGTACCAGGGACATCTGCCCGCCGTGCTGACCGTCGCGCACGAGGTCGGGCACCACCTGGAGGACGACTTCGGGGCGTAGGTGAGAGCCACGATGCCGCCACCCCCGATCACTGGGGCGGCGCGGGCGGCGCCCCGTCCTTGGCGCGGCTGCGCCCCTTGGCCGTGGC
>NZ_JBEYVJ010000456.1:0-4906 GCF_040643935.1 Kitasatospora sp. NPDC047058
CGAGGAGCAGGACAAGGGCGGTCAGCAGGGCGGCACCGACCCGCTGCGCGCGGGAGAGCGAGCGCCACCGTGCGGACAGCCGCTCGACGGTTCTCATGCCGGACTCACCTCCGTGCCCGTCCGACGGGCCCCGGTACCTGGAAAGACGCCCGCCCGGCCGCCCGGGTTCCCGCCCGGGCGGCATTCGGGCGGGCGTCTTTCGGGCGGCGGCCGGGAGGGCGTCCTCCGGAGGCGGCCGGGCTCAGGACACCAGCGTCTGCTCGTTCACCTCCGTCAGCGTCACCGTGCACAGGCCGCCCCGCTCGGTCCGGACGTCGGTGACCTTGAGCTGCGTCCCCGGCAGGAGGATGAACTCCTCCTCGCCGGTGAACGCCGAGAAGTCGCGGATGCCCACGGCCCCGGCCGGCTGCACCTCGAAGAGCGTCCGCTTGCCGCGGCTGCCGAGGAAGCCCCGGGCCACGCCGAGCTCGGACGTGCACGAGGACACGCCCCACCAGGTCACCGTCCGGCCGAGCGGGTACTGCGCCCGCAGGTCCAGCGACACCCCGCGCCAGAGCGGCTCGGTGCGGGCGGGGAGCTGCGAGACCGCCGAGAACAGCAGCCGCAGGTAGGCCAGGTACGGGACGAGCCGGGACCGGTCCGGGGAGCGCAGCACGGCGTTGATCTCCCGGTAGAACGCGGATTCGCAGGTGTAGAGGTAGAGGGCGGCGATCGCGTCGGCGGACAGGCCGTCGGCGGCTTCGTCGGCCCGCCGCTTGCCGAACTCGTACGACCGCTCGACGTGCCGGTCGAGACCGCGCAGCAGCTTCGCGACGGGGGTCACGGCCTCCCGGAAGTCCATCAGCTCGGTGTCGAACACGCCGGTGATCGCGGGGAGTTCGAGGCCCTCGTCCTTGACGCTCGCGAGCCGGTCGAGGTAGAGCTGGTGCAGTTCCATGGTGGAGGCGATGAACGCGCCCATGCGGTCGGCGACGTCGCCGTCCGCCCCGCCGTCGCCCTCCCCGTGCTCGTTCCACCCCTTGGCCGGCAGCCAGTCGATCTCCTCGGCGCCCAGCGAGGCGAGGGCCGCGTTGACCATGGCGAAGTGGTCGCCGTCGCAGAAGATGTCGCCCTGCGCCGCGGGATTGGCGTGGTCGATGTGCCGGACCTCGACGCCCGGGTACTTCTTCTGCAGCTCCAGGACGATCTTCTTCAGGTTGCGCGCGTGCGCCCCCCACCAGGCGAAGACCACGCCGCGGTCCTCCTCGGCGGCGTCCTGCTTGGCCTTGAGGATCTCCTCCACGATCCGCTCGGCGACCGGCCGCCAGAACGCCGTGTGCCGGTCGGTGCCGGAACCCCCGTTGCTGTCGGCGGTGAGGGCCGCGTTCAGCAGCAGGACGCCCTGGGTGAGCATCGCCTGGAACCACTCCGGCGGCTGGACGGTGTCCTGCTTCTTCAGCAGCGCGCGGATGTCGGCGATCGGGGTCTTCTTGGGTATGCCGTACTTCCACATCGCCGCCGCCTTGATGATGCAGCGGATGCTGACGACCCGGCCGAACTGGCTGTCCTTCCAGTCGTGGAAGGTGTTGTCGAACATGGCGATGCCGGTGGCGCTCTCCGGCCGCGGGTACGGGTTCTGGCCGAAGACGACGACCTTCCACTTGTGCGGCGCGTTGGGCTTGAGCGCCTGGAAGGTCAGTTCGCGGACGGGGACGACCTCCGGGCCGCGGCCGGGGCCGATGAACGAGGCCGCGTCCGGCTGCGCCTCGATGACCGGCTTCAGCAGCGGGAGCCACGGCTCGCCGCCGCCCTGGAACAGTTCCGCGAGGGCCAGCGGGTCGTTCGGGTCGGGGGTGGCGGGGGTCTTGGCGTCGCTCATGGTGGAGGGCTCCGGGAATCGAAAGGGGTGCTGAGGATCCGTCGGCTCGCCGCCGGACACCACAGTCCTACCGCCCGGGTCCGACAGTCCGCCGGCCGCCGCCGGCCGGGACGGAACCGACGGATTGTCAGTGACGCGGTCTAGCGTCGTGAAGCGACGGAGAGGCCGTCCCCCGATCGGAGTGAACCATGACCGAGAACCTTGTGACGTCGCCGCTCAGGGTCGTGCTGACCGACCTCAACGAGGCGGTGGTGGAGGCCTGGCGGGCGGCGTTCGCCGACACCCCGGGGATCGAGATCCGCCAGGGCTCGATCCTGGACGAGCAGGTCGACGCCTGGGTCAGCCCCACCAACTCCCGCGGCCGGATGGACGGCGGGGTCGACGCGGTGATCAAGCGCCACCTGGGCGCGGGCATCCAGCTGCGCGTGCAGCGGGCGATCCGCGACCGGTTCGCGGGCACGCTCCCGGTGGGCAGCGCCGTGTGCGTGCCGTCCGGGGCGGTCAACCCGCAGTTCCTGATCTCGACGCCGACGATGGAGAAGTCGTCCCAGAACGTCAGCGCGACGCTGAACGTGGCGCTGGCCTGTGCCGCCGCCTTCCAGGCGGTCCACCGGCAGAACAGCGTGACGCCGGGCAGCATCGGGTCGGTGGCGCTGGTCGGCATGGGCGCCCAGACCGGCCGGGTGCCGGCCCGGGTGTGCGCCAACCTGATGTGGACGGGCTACACCCTGTTCAACGACCACCACTTCGAGGACGACGACGACCTGCGCAGCACGATCGTCGCGCAGCTCGACGACCTGGAGCGCGCGCCCGCCGGGGAGCGGGTCCGCATAGCCCCGCCCGCCCGCCGCACCTCCCGCCGCTGACCGGCCCCGCCCGACCGGTGGAGCCGGGGGTTCAGGCAGCGGGGGTGCGCCGGTTCTCCTCGGGGGTCGAGATGCCGAGGTCCCGGCGCATCGTGTGGCGCAGCAGGCGCAGGCGGGTCCAGGCCTCGTCCACGGCTGCCGCGACCGCGTCGAGGTCCTCGCTCTGCGCCGGGGTGCCGTTGGTGATCCGCTTCAGGCAGCCGTAGAGCGCGCTCAGCCGGCGGTTGGCGAGGCTGACCTCGACGAGCACCCCGTCCGGGACGACCATCTGGGCCTCGGCGTAGCGCCGGCGGTAGGCGGCGCGGGCGTGTTCCAGGGCGGTGGCGGTCTCGCCGGCGTCGGCACCGGCCGGGGCGAGGCGCAGCGCGTGCGCGTGGTCGTTGAGCGCGGTGAGGTAGTCCCGGGCCGCGGTGTTGAGGGTGGTGTAGCTGGCGCGCCGCTCCGCGAGGTCGGCGGACCGCTGTTGTGCGTGCCGCTCGGCGAGCTCCCGCCGTTCGCCGAGCTCGCGCTCCTCGCGGCGGGCGGCGTCGCCCCGGCGCTGGGTCAGCAGGGCGGAGGCTAGGGTGCCGACCACCCCCACCACGGCGACCAGCAGTGCGGTGGCGCCCGATGCGTCCATCGTTTCCGTTTCCTCCGTGGGTGGGTCGGGTGGGTCGGGTGTGTCTGGTGCGGCGGGTGGGTGCCGTCCGGGGTGGCCGGCGGGGCGTCAGCCGCCCTGGTAGCCGAAGGCGGCCCAGACGTCGAGGGCGGCGGGGTCGCCCTCGTCGAGGGCCAGGGCGAGGTCGACCGGCATGTCCGGGGGGATCCGCCGCTCCGGGCCGAGGGCCCAGAGCTGGGCGTGGCGCAGCGCCTCGGCGGGCGGGTCGCCCTGGCGGAGCCGGGCGTGGAAGACGTACATCAGCGGCCCGACCAGGGAGTCGGGCACCTCCCAGCGGGAGCCGACCACGCCGGTGGCGCCGGCGGCGAGGAAGGCGGTCGACAGGGTGAGCGCCTCGTCGAGGTCCCCGGCGGTGTGGTCGCTGACGCAGGCGTCGAGGACGACCAGGCCGCCGGGCGAGCCGGGTGGCCGGCCCTGGGCCTGCCGCAGGATGTCGCCGACCGGGAGCCGTCCGCTCGCCGCGCCGGCGACGCGCGTTCCTGCTCCCGGTTCGGGGGCGAGCTCCAGGTAGGCGTCGAGCGGTGAGCTGCCGGACGGGCGGGCGTGGCAGGCGAGGTGCAGCACGGAGGCGCCGGACCGGCCGGGCGCGGGCAGCGTGGCGAGCACCTCGCGCGGTGTCCCGGCGCCCTCGGCCCCTTCGACGAACCCCAGCAGGGTGCCGTCCGGGTAGAGCTCCGCGTGGATGGACTCCGCCTCGATGTCGGCGCCGAACAGGTTGCGGCCCGGATCGCCGACCACCACCGGCCGTTCGGTGAGCGGCAGCCGGGGCCGGCCGGCCACCTCGCAGAGCTGGCGCGCCGAGGCCGCGTAGGAGAGCACCGCCTCCTCGGCGGCCCGGACCGGTCGGCTGCCGTCGCGCAGGCCGCTGCGGAGCAGGCCCGCGTGCCAGGGGACGCCGCCGAACTCCCCGAACGGCACCAGGACCAGCCGGGGCAGCGGTCCGGCGGCGCGGACCTCCGGGTGGCGCAGCAGCGGCCGCATCACCGCGGCGCCGGCCCAGTCGCAGAGCTCGGCGAGGGCGGCCTGCCAGCGGCGCCGGGCGGCGGTCTCCTCGGCCTTGCCGGTGCCCGGCGCGAGGGCGGCCTGCCGCTCCCGGTGGGCCTGCCGGTAGGTGGTCAACTGGCGCAGCGCGTCGGGGCGGACCAGCGTCAGCCGCTGGAGTCCGACGCCCCCGCCGGCCGTGACGATCACGGCCTCGCCGCTGCGGCCGGCGCCGGGCGGCAGCAGGTAGACGAGCGCGTCGGCGCGGACGGCGCGCAGGGTGCGGGCGATCTCCGCGATGGAGGGCGGGGCCATCAGGGCGGTGCCGACGGGGGAGCCGGCCAGCGCGGTCAGGGCCCGGCGGCGCAGGTCGTCGGGCATCGGGACGCCGGCACCGTCCGGCAGCGAGCCGAGCAGGGTGCCGGGCATGCCGAACAGCGCGCCGAGCGGCTCGCCGACGGCGTCGGGCCCGGCGGCGGGCGCGGTGGCGGGTGCGACGGGGTCCGGGACGGCGGTGCCCGGGACGGCGGTGCCCGGGCCGGC
>NZ_JBEYVJ010000457.1:0-4885 GCF_040643935.1 Kitasatospora sp. NPDC047058
CCCGCCGCCAGGCCGCCACCGGCGGGCCCGCGCTGGACGAGGCCGCGACCGGCACGGCCGCCCTGGCGCTGGCCCGCTCCTCGCACGGCATGGGCAGCTCCGAGGTGATGGCGATCGGGCGGATGGCCGTGGACCAGGAGCTCCCGGTGGACCGACTGGACGAGGCGGCCCGGCTCTACCGGATCGGCGTCCTGGACAACCCGTGGGCCACCGCCGCGCTGCGCGAGTCCATCCTGAACGGCGAGGAGTACCTGAACGGCCTGGTGATCGGCCAGGAGCACGCCGTCAGACGCACCGTCGAGATCTTCATGCGCTCGGCCGCCGGGCTCACCGGCGCGCAGTCCTCCAGCTCGCCGAACCGGCCGCGCGGCACGCTCTTCCTCTCCGGGCCGACCGGTGTCGGCAAGACCGAACTGGCCAAGGGCATCGCCCAGATGATCCTCGGCACGGACGCCCGGCCGATCCGCTTCGACATGAGCGAGTTCGCCGAGGAGCACGCCCGGGACCGGCTGATCGGCGCCCCGCCCGGCTTCGTCGGCCACGACGCGGGCGGCGAGCTGACCAACGCCGTGCGGGCCAACCCGATGAGCGTGCTGCTCTTCGACGAGATCGACAAGGCCAACCCGCGGCTGTTCGACCTGTTCCTGCAGATCCTGGAGGACGGCCGGCTCACCGACGGCCGCGGCGCCACCGTCTACTTCACCGAGTGCGTGCTGATCTTCACCTCCAACCTCGGCGTCACCGCGACCGTGCTGGGCGGGGAGCAGGACGCCCGGGCCGGGGACGGCCGCGCGGCCGGGGCCGCCCCGCCCGAGGGCGAGCGCCCGCACAACGGCGAGGCGGGCGGGCCGGGCTCACCGGGCGCCGCCGCCGAGCGCTCCGCCGCGGGCGCACCGGGCGCCCGCCGGCAGCTGACCCGGCACGACGACCCGGCGGTGGTCCGCCAGGCGCTGCGCCAGGCGTTCGACGTGTTCTTCAACGACCGGATCAAACGGCCCGAGCTGCGCAACCGCTTCGGCGACAACTTCATCCCGATGGACTTCATGCAGGACAAGTGGGTGCCGCAGATCCTCGACAAGGCGATCGCCTCGGTGACCGGCCGGGTCGCCGAGGTGCACGGCGCCGAGCTGACCATCGGTGACGACGCCTGGGAGGTGCTGCGGGTGGAGGCGAACAGCCGGCTCGACCACGGCGGCCGCGGGGTGGTCACGGCGGTCGAGTCCGCCCTGGTCAACCCGCTGGCCCGGGAGATCTTCCGCAACCCGCTGCGGCGCGGCGAGCACATCGAGGTCACCGCGGTCGAGGGCGAGGGCGACGGCTACGCGATCGAGGTGAACCGTTGGCACGGGTGAGCCAGGTGGTCCGCCCGGTCACCTCGCTCGGTCCGGGCCGGCGGCTGGGCGTCTGGTTCCAGGGCTGCCCGCTGGCCTGCCCGGGCTGCATGTCCCGGCACACCTGGGACCCCTCCGGGGGAGCGGAACTGACGGTGGAACGGTTCACCGCGCTCTGGCGCGAGGCGCTGGCCGACGGGACCGGCGGCAGCGACGGGATCGTCGGGCTCACGGTCAGCGGCGGAGAGCCGCTGGAGCAGCCGCAGGCCCTCGCCGAGCTGCTGGCCGCCGCGGACGAGGAGCGTCACCGGGCCGGCCGGGCGGCCGACCTGCTGGTGTACACCGGCTGGGAGCCCGCCGAGATCGAGGCCGACCCGGCGGCGACGGCCGCGCTGGCCGGCGCCGACGCGGTGATCACCGGCCGGTACCGGGCCGGGCAGCCGACCGCGCTGATCTGGCGGGGCTCGGAGAACCAGCGGCTCACCCCGCGCACCGCCCTCGGCCGGGAGCGGTACGCGCCGTACCTGGACCACCGCCCCGAGCGGCCGGAGCTGCAGGTCCGGGTCACCGCGGGCGAGCTGCGCGTGATCGGCGTGCCCCGCCCGGGCGACCTGGGCCGGATCGAACGCGACCTGGCGGGACGCGGTGTGACCTTCCGGGAGACGTCATGGCGGCCGTGATCTACCGCTGCCCGGTGGGCGCGCCGGGCGAGTGCCCGACCTCCCCGACGCGGGGGTTCTGCGAGATCCACATGTTCCAGCTGGAACGGTCCGAGCAGCCGCCCGCCGGGGACGCGCCGCCGCCCGCCCCGGCCGCGCCGCGCTCCCCGGCGGGTGCGCCCGGGTCGGAGGCCGTGACCAGGACGGTCCGCCCGGCCGTACGGCTGGCGCTGGTGATCGCCGGGATGCTGCTCCCGGTGCGGGGCGAGCAGCAGCGCGGCGGCGGGCTGGCCATCGGCCGGGACGAGCCGGACTGCGCCGGGATCCCCGGGCTGGAGCGGCTGGACCAGCTCTCCCGGCACCACGCCCGGCTGCGCTGGATCGACGGCGCGCTCTGCGTCGAGGACCTGGATTCGACCAACGGCACCTTCGTCGACGACGTCCCCGTCACCCGGCCGACCCGGGTCTGGCCGGGCCGCCGGCTGCGGTTCGCGGAGGACATCGACGTCGAGGTGGTCGAGATCGACGAGTACGGCGCTCCCCGGTGAACCGGGGCGTCGAGGAGGGCGACGACGCCATGGCCGACACTCCGGCGGAACCGAACCCGCCCACCCGGAAGCAGAGGCGGGAGCCTGCCGCGCAGCCGCCGGGCCGGGACCGGAGCCCTGACCAGGCTTCGCCTCCCGGGTCGGGATCGGCGACGGGGACGGGGACGGGGGCGGGGACGGGGGCCGGATCGGCCTCGGGGCCGGTGCCGAGTCCGCGCACCCGCGTCCAGCGCGACCGGGGCAAGGCCGCGGGCGGCGACGCCCCCGAGCCGCGCGAGCGGTCCACACGGTCCGGGCAGCCGGAGCAGTCCCGCCAATCCGGGCAGCCGGAGAAGCCGGGCCGGCCCGGGCAGCCGGAGAAGCCCGGGCGGTCCGGTGTGCCGAGCCCGCGCACCCGCGTCCAGCGCGACCGGGGCAAGGCCGCCGGGCAGGCCGCACAGCAGGGCGCCGGGGGCCCGGCGACCAGGGTGCAGCGGCCCGGCCCCACCGCCGGCCGTGACGCGCCCGCCACCGGCCCCGACGCGCCCACCCGCGTCCAGCGGCCCGGCCGGGGCCCGGCCGGCTCCCCCGCCATCGCGGCCACGCCGCAGCCCGCCACCCGGCGCGCGTCCGGATCCGGCGACACCGACGGCGACAGCGGTGGCGGCGCCGACGCGGGCGCCTTCCCCGCCGCCCTGACGGACCGCTACCAGCCGTACGGCGTCGCCGGGTCCGGCAGCGAGGGCACGGTCTGGCACGTCCGGCGCACGGACGACGGCACGGACGCCGCGGTGAAGGTCGCCGCCCCCGGCCAGCCGATGGACCCGGACCTGCTGGAGCACCTGCGTAACGACGCCTTCCGCGGCCACGTCCCGGAGATCCACGACCACGGCCGGGTCCATCACGCCGGGGCGCTCTGCGACTGGGTGGCGATGGAGTACCTGCCCACCACCCTGGCCGACCACCTCGCCGGCCTGCGCCGGGCCGGCCGGCTCAGCCGGGGGCGGGACACCGAGCGGATCGTCCGCGGGCTGGTCGGGCTGCTGGCGTTCTGGCAGAGCGACATCGAACGCAACCCGGTGGACTTCAAGCCGGCCAACATCCTGGTGCGGACGGGCCGCGGCCCGACCCGGTTCGTGATCGCGGACTTCGGCGGCGTCGACCGGCTCACCGCCAGCCGCCGTTTCACACCCGACATGCAGCTGACCGTCCCCTACATGGCGCCCGAGCAGCTGATCGGGAACAACCACCCGGCCGGCCCGTGGTGGGCGCTGGGCAACGTGCTGTTCGAGCTGTTCACCGGCCGGCCTCGCTTCGTCCGGGCCGACGGCGGGCTGGTCAGCGACGAGGCGGTGCAGTACGGCCTGCTGATGGACGAGGAGGTCGACCTCTCCGCCGTCACCGACCAGCGGCAACTGCTGCTTCTCCAGGGGCTGTTCACCAAGGACCCGGCCGACCGCTGGACGGCGGCGCAGGTCAGGGAGTGGCTGGCCGGCGGCAGCCCCGAGGTGGTGCGCAGCCGGGCCCGGGCGACCGGTGCCACCGGGCCCGCGCACCGGCCGATCGGCTTCGGCGGGGAGTACTTCCACGACCCCGCCGCGTTGGCGGTCGCACTGCTCGCGCGGTCCTCGGTGGCGGCGAAGTGGCTGGCCGCCGACGGCGGCGCGCGGCGGCTGCGGACGTGGCTGCACGACGAGGTGAAGGACACCGTCCTCGACCTGGACGACCTCGACGCCGTCGACCGGGCCGGACCGGCCAGCCGGGCCCGGGCGGCCTCGGTCGCGGTGCTCGCCCTCGGCGCCGCGTTCGCCCCGGACGCCGTGCCGTACTACCGGGACCGCCGGGTCGACGCGGCCGGACTCGCCCAGGTGGCCGGCGAGCCGGACGCCGTGGCGTTCGTCGACGAGCTGATCGCCGGCTCGGCGCCGGCCGTCCTCTCCCGCTACCACTGCGGCCACCCCGGTTGCACGCCCGGGCGCTGCGAGCGGCTGCTCGCGCTCACCCGGCTGCCCGCCGTCCTCGCCGGGGTCGAGCGCGAGGCCCGGGCGCTCGGCAACCGGCCCGGTGCCCGCACCGACGGGAGCGGGAACACCCGGCGAAACCGGAACGGCAACGGGAACCGGAACGGCACCGGGAACGGCAGCGGCACCGGGAACGGGAACCGCGACGCGGGCGCGAACGGCGGCCTGACCGCCGCCGAGCGGACCACCGCCCACCGCCTCGCCGTCCGGCTGACCGTGCAGCCGGAGCAACGGGCCCTGGTCGTGGGCCGGTTCTCCCCGCTCCCGGCCGCCCTGCGCGGGCTGCCGGTGCCCGCCCACGCGGCCGCGTCCACGGTGACGGGCACCGTCGCGGGCGCGTCCCGGGC
>NZ_JBEYVJ010000458.1:0-4863 GCF_040643935.1 Kitasatospora sp. NPDC047058
GCGGCGACGGCGGCGAGCGGCGCGGGCACCGTCCGGACCCGGGCGGGCAGGCGCGTCCAGAGCAGGAGGACCGCCACCGTCCCGGCGCCGATCGCGGTAGCGGCGAGGGCGTGCGGGCTCCTGGCGACCTCACCGGCCAGGCCCGGGAGTCCGGCCAGTTTGGCGAGGCCGTCGGCCGGTCCCTTGGCGTCGGCCAGGGCGTAGAGCTGACCGGCGATCAGGACGAGACCGATCCCGGCGAGCATGCCCTGGACCACGGAGACGGATATCGCCCGGAACAGGCGGCCGAGCCGGGCCGCGCCCATCGCGAGTTGGAGCAGGCCGGCCGCAGCGGTGATGACGCCGAGGGTGGCGAGGCCATGTTCCTGGACGGCGGCGAAGACCAGCACGGTCAGGCCTGCGGCGGGGCCGGACACCTGGAGGCTGCTGCCGGGCATCAGCCCGGTCACCAGGCCGCCCACGATGCCGGTGATCAGGCCGAGTTCGGCCGGTGCACCGGAGGCGACCGCGACGCCCACGCAGAGCGGGAGCGCGACCAGGAAGACGACGGCGGAAGCGGGGAGGTCAGAGCGCAGAGTGCTCAGCCGAAGGGCGGGACGACGGGTCATCGGGTCCTCGGGAGAGTGGCGGTGCGGACGGTGTCGGTCGGACGGTGGTGGCGCCGCGGTACGCGGGCCGGGTAGGGCCGGGCTGGGCTGGGCTGGGCTGGGCTGGGCTGGGCTGGGCTGGGCTGGGCCGGGCTGGAGAGCCGGCCAGCCCCGGTTCGCAGCGGCTTCACAGGGGCACGAACAGGCCGGTGTCGGGCCGGTGGGCGAGCACCAGCCCGGTGTGGATCTCGTAGAACCAGCCGTGCAGCCGGATCCCGCCCTCGCGCAGCCGCCGGAGGACGGCCGGGTAGCCCCGCAGCCGGTCCAGCTGGGTGAGGACGTGGCGCTGCACGGGCCCGGCGACCGTGGGATCGAACACGTCCGCCCCGTCCCCGCCCAGTTCGGCCCGGTCGGCCTGGCGCAGCCAGGCACGGACGGCGGGAACGACGCTGAGGTCCTCTCCGCGGACCACGGCGCCGACGGCACCGCAGTGCGAGTGGCCGCAGACCACGATGTCGCGGACGCCGAGCACCTCGACGGCGTACTCGATGGTGGCGGTCTCGCCGGTGGCGAGGTCGTCCCGGTAGGCGGGGACGATGTTGCCCGCGGTGCGGAGCTCGAAGAGGTCGCCGGGGTCGGCGTTGGTGATCAGTGCGGGCACCACGCGCGAGTCCGAACAGGTGATGAAGAGGGCCTGGGGTGCCTGGCCGGCGGCGAGGCCGGTGAGTTCCCGGCCGGTGTCGCCGATGCGCTGCGGGAAGGCCCGGGCCCGGTCGATGAGTGGATCCATGGGGATCGGTGCCTCCTTCGGGGCCCCTGCGGCTTTCGGCCGAGGAGCGATGGACGGAGCGGCGCCTCGGAAGCGTGCGCTCCGGGCGGAGGGGTGCGTGCGTCAGCACGACGGGCGCGGCACGTCGCCGCGGCACGTCGCCGGGCCGCGTCGCGGTCGGTGCCGGTTCGGCGACCTGACGTAACGTCAAGAGCGAGTAAAGCACGGCCATGGGAAGAGTAAAGGGTCGTTCCGGGCGTAAGTTGTGCCGATCTCGTTAACATCCTGTCGCCTCGAACGGCATGGAGCCTTCCGCTCCGCAAAGGCCGCCCCGGACACGCGAGCCTGCCGGAGGTCCTCCCGCCGACTCGGCCTCACAACTCGGTCAGAAGTTCTCCGAACGGGCGGCAACCTCCGCTGCACCGGCGGCAACTGACGGGCGACACCAAGGGCGTCACGCCCACGGATCGTCCGATCCCACCGCCGACCGCCGGCACGCACACCGGCCATACGGGTGTGCGTCAGCGGGGCCGAAGCAAGGAGTAGCACCCATGAACGAGACGGATCCCACTGCGGACGGCCGTGGCCGGCGCACCCGCGCGGCCGGTGGCGTGCGGCGTCCCCGCGGGCGCCACCGCCGACGCTGGACCACGCTGGGCCTGGCGCTGGGCGTGCCCGGGGTGCTCGGCCCGTACCTGCTCTTCGTGCAGGCCGACTCGAAAGCCGCCTCGGTGGACCCCGATGCCTCCTACACGCTGGTGTCCGTCCGCAGCGGCAAGGCGATGGACGTTCCGGCGGCGGACACGGCCGACGGCGCCTGGATCCGGCAGATGAACCGCGTCGCCGGGGCCACGAGCCAGCAGTGGCGCCTGCGGCTGGCCGGAGACGGCTTCTACGAGCTGGAGAACCGCGGGACCCACAAGGTGCTCGGCGTGCGCGGTGACTCGTCGCGATCCGCGGCCGCCATCGAGCAGCAGACCGACCACGCCTCCGCCGCCCAGCAGTGGCGGATCGCGGACGTCGGCGACGGCGCGGTGACGTTCTCCTCCCGCGCCAGCGGCATGGTCCTGGACGTGTGGGGCGGTGGCAAGGACGAGGGCGTCCCGCTCATCCAGTACGCCGACCGGGGCTCCACCAACCAGCAGTGGAAGCTGGTGAAGGTACCCGGTACGGGCGGGTACACCTGGCACAACGCGCAGATCGTCGGTGGCGGCTTCGTCACCGGACTGGTCTTCAACCCCGCCCGCAAGGACCTGCTGTACGCCCGGACCGACATCGGCGGCGCGTACCGCTGGGACGCGGCCGCCAGGCGGTGGACCTCCCTGACCGACTGGATCGGCGGAGCGGACTGGAACCTGCTGGGGATCGAGAGCCTGGCCACCGATCCCGTCGACCCGAACCGCCTGTACCTCGCGAGCGGCACCTACACCAACGACTGGGCGGGCAACGGTGCGATCCTCCGGTCCACCGACCAGGGCCGGACGTTCCAGCGCACCGACCTGCCGTTCAAGCTCGGCGGCAACGAGGACGGCCGGTCCATGGGCGAGCGGCTCGTGGTGGACCCCGACAACCACGGCACGCTCTACCTCGGCACCCGCAAGAACGGCCTGTGGCGCAGCACCGACTACGGCGCGACCTGGAGCCAGGTCGGCGGCTTCCCCGTCAAGGACGGTGCGAGCAGCGGGGTCGGCCTCTCCTTCGTCACCTTCGGCCCGTCCGGCAGCCGGACGGTCTACGTCGGCGTGGCCGACAAGTCCACCTCGCTGTACCGCTCCACCGACGGCGGCACCACCTGGCAGGCGGTCCCCGGCCAGCCGACGGGCCAACTGCCGCAGCACGGCGTGCTGTCCGGTGACGGCTCGTTCTACCTGACGTACACCGACGCGCCGGGCCCGAACGGGGTGACGGCCGGATCGGTGTGGAAGCTCACGCCGTCCACCGGAGCCTGGAAGAACGTCTCGCCGTCCAGCGGCAACTACGGCTTCGCCGGGCTGGCCGTGGACCCGCAGCACCCGTCGACGGTGATGGTCACCACGCTGGACCGCTGGTGGCCCTCCGACGAGCTCTACCGCTCGACCGACGGCGCCGCCACCTGGAAGGCGCTCGGCGCCACCTCGGAGCGGGACAGCTCCGCGGCGCCGTACGTGGGCACCGGCATCGGGCACTGGATGGGCGCGCTGGCCATCGACCCCTTCGACGCCGGACACGTGCTCTACGGCACCGGCTCGGGCATGTGGGGCAGCAATGACGTGACGGCGGCGGACGGCGGACGCCCGACGCACTGGACCGTACCGGCCGAAGGCCTGGAGGAGACCGCGACACTCGGGCTGGCCAAGCCTCCGGGCCTCCCGCTGATCAGCGCACTCGGCGACGTCGGCGGATTCCGGCACGACGACCTGACCAAGGTGCCCGCCAAGGCCCTGTCCGGGCCGCTGTTCACCAACACCACCGGCATCGACTTCGCCCAGGCGAAACCGGAGTTCATGGTGCGGGTCGGCCTCGGCGGAGCGCAGCACGGCGCCTACTCGGCGGACGGTGGAGCGAACTGGGCGCCGTTCGCGGCGGCACCGGTGGGCGACGCGGGCGCCGGGTCCGCCGCCGTCTCGGCGGATGGCGGCACCGTGGTGTGGACCCCGGCCGGCCAGCCGTCCTTCCTCTCGACCGACCGCGGCGGTTCCTGGGCGGCGGTCTCCGGCCTGCCCAAGGACGCCGCCGTCGTGGCCGACCGCTCGGCGGCGAGCACCTTCTACGCCCTCAGCGGCGGCACCCTGTACGCGAGCACCGATGGCGCAAGGCACTTCACCGCCCGCGCAACCGGTCTGGGTGACGGGCAGCTCAAGGCGGTCCCCGGCGTCGCCGGTGACCTGTGGATCGCCGGCGGGGCCAACGGCCTGCGGCACTCCACCGACGGCGGGGTGAGCTTCCGCAAGGTCGACGGCGTGGAGCAGGCCGGCGCCATCGGGTTCGGCAAGGCGGCGCCCGGTGCCGGATACCAGGCCCTCTACCTCAGCGGGAAGGTGAAGGGCGTCATCGCACTGTTCCGCTCCACCGACGGCGGCTCGACGTGGCTCCGGATCAACGACGACCAGCACCAGTTCGGCGGCAGCACCATCAACGTCATCACCGGCGACCCCGACGTCTACGGCCGGGTCTACCTCGGCGGCTACGGCCGCGGGGTGGTGTACGGCGACCAGTCCTGACCCTGGCGGGGGCCCGCGGGCGGGCGACGGACCGTCGCCGGCCCGCCCGCGGACCGGCCGCGCAGAGGGGCCGGGCAATCGGTGCCGGACAGGCAACCTTTCCGTCCTCGGCGGCCACTGAGTGGTGCAGCGTCGACTCGATCTACCGAATGGGATGAGCATGAAGGCAACGAAGCACGCCGACCCGCGGGCGCGGCGAAGGCAAGGACTGGTCCTGGGCATTCCGGTGGCACTGGTGGCCGTCGGGGTGTTCGGCAGCCCGCCCGCCCAGTCCTCCTCGATCGCGCGGATGCCCGACTCGCCGGCC
>NZ_JBEYVJ010000459.1:0-4775 GCF_040643935.1 Kitasatospora sp. NPDC047058
AGGCGCTCGACGGCATCGCCACCACCCTGAGCGCCGACGGCCTGCGCGCCGCCGCCGAGGTGCTGGCCGCCGCCGACCACGTCGTGGTCGTCGGCGCGGGCCTCTCCGGCGCCGTCGTCCTGGACGCCGCCTACCGCCTGCGCGCCCTCGGCCTCCGGGTCGACGCCCCCGCCGACCCGCTCACCGCCCAGCTCGCCGCCGCCGGGCTCCTGCCGACCTCCGCCTGCCTGGCCGTCAGCCACACCGGCGCGACGCGCACCGTGGTCGACACCGCCCGCCGCGCCCGGGACGCCGGCGCGCCCGTGATCGCCCTCACCAGCTACGCCCGTTCCCCGCTCAGCGAGGCGGCCACCCACACCCTGGTCGCCGGCGGCCAGGACGTCGTGTTCGGCCTGGAGACCACCGCCAGCCGGATCGCGCACCTGGTGGTGCTCGACGCCCTCACGCTGACCCTGATGGGCTTGCGCGGGGGCGCCGCGGAACGGGCGCTGAACCTGTCGGCGGACGTGACGGCGGACCACGCGTACTGACCGCGCGCACCGACCCACCGCGTGCCGGCCGCCACGTACCGACCACCGCGCGCCGGCCGCCCCAGACCGGCCGCGCCACCTCCGGCCCGTGCGCCCCGCCCGCGCCCCGACGCGCCCTCCGGGCCCGGTGCGCCCCGCCGGGCCCGCCCTGCGCTCCGAATCCTGCCTCCGGTCCGGCTCCCGCTCGCCGCTTCGAAGCCCGCTCCGCGCTCCGGCCGGGAGAATCCCAGGTCGTCCGGTCAGTGGCGGTGTGTAGGCTCGCTGGCATGGTGAGGGTGACGCGGGACGATGTGGCGAGGGCGGCGGGGACGTCCACCGCGGTCGTCAGCTATGTGATCAACGACGGGCCGCGGCCGGTGGCGGCGGCGACCCGGGCGCGGGTGCTCGCCGCGGTCGAGGAGCTCGGGTACCGGCCGAACCGGGTCGCGCAGGCGATGGCCCGGCGCCGGACCAACCTGATCGGCATGGTGGTCCCGGACGCCCGGCAGCCGTTCTTCGCCGGCCTCGCGCACATGGTCGAGCAGGCGGCGGCGGAGCGCGGCCGGCTGCTGCTGATCGGGAACTCGGACTACGCCGACGAGCGGGAGGCCCACTACATCCGGGCGTTCCTCGGGATGCAGGTGGACGGCCTGATCCTGGTCACCCAGGACCCGTCCGTCCCCGGCGTGGCCGGCACCGACGCCGGCGACGGCACGCCCGTCGTCCTGCTGCACCACCGGGCCGAGACCGAGAGCGGGGTGGCCGTCGTCGCGGACGACGAGGGCGGGGCGCAGGAGGTGGTGCGGCACCTGCTGGAGCACGGCCACGCCGCGGTGCACTGCTTCGGCGGGACGTTCGCCCTCAGCGCCAACGACCCGGTGACGGCGCGGACCGCCGGCTGGGCGGCGGCCCTCGCCGAGGCCGGGCTGCCGACCGAGGGACGCCTCGTCCCCGCGCCGTTCGACCGGGTCCGGGCGCATGCCGAGGCGCTCGCGCTGCTGGCCCGCGCCGACCGCCCGACCGCCGTCTTCTGCACCACCGACGACCAGGCCATCGGCCTGCTGCGGGCCGCCGACGACCTGGGGATCCGGGTGCCGGAGGACCTCGCGGTGGCCGGGTTCGACGACATCGCGGAGGCCGTCATCGCCGGGCCGCCGCTCACCACGGTCGCCACCGCCCAGGACGAGATGGCGCGCGCCGCCGTCGACCTGGTGCTCAAGGCCCGCGAGGACGAGGAGCCCGCACCGGCGGGCGCCCGGACGTTCCCCGCCCGGATGGTCGTCCGCCGTTCCTGCGGCTGCCCGCCCGGCGGCGACCGGGCCTGACCCCGGCGGACCGGCCATGACCTCGGCGGGCCGGGCCCGACCGCAGCGGGCCGGGTCCGGCCGGTGACCCCGCCGGGGCCGCGGCGGCGTACGGCGGGCTCCCGGCGAGCCGGTCCCGCTACGTGCGGGATCCGGCGCGGTCCCCCGCCGCGTTGCGACGGGCGCGGTGGCGGCGGACGGCGTCGCGGTTGGCGCAGCGGTGGGAGCAGTAGCGGCGGCGGCCGGTGCGGGTGGTGTCGGCGAAGATCGTGCTGCAGTCGGCCACGGCGCAGCGGCCGAGGCGGTGCATGCCGCGTCCGACCAGGTGAAGGGCGGTGCCGACGGCGATCAGGGAGCCGAGCAGCGCGCCGGGCGACCGGCGGTCGTCGCGGTAGTGCAGGTGCCAGCCGTCGCCGGCGTGGTCGGTGAGCCGCGGGTGGTCGGCGGAGTCGGCCAGCATGCGGTTGAGCAGGGCGGCGCGGGTGCGCTCGTCGGGGGCGTCGACCACGCGTTCCCACGCGTCCAGCAGGGACCGGGCCCGGTCCAGGTCGGCCGGGCCGAACGGGCCGTCCACCTGCAGTCCGGCGGCCCGGCAGCGCCGGGCGAGTTCCCCGGCGGTCTTCGGGCGGCAATTGGCCAGCTCCGCGGCCAGGTTGACGGCATCCTCGCCGTAAGGGTTGAGGTGCATAAGACCATGACAGCAGGCTGGTCGGCATGAGTCACCCCCTCAGGAACCTTGTTCAGGTGCCGGTACGGCCGGCCGTGGCGGGCGATGTCCCGGAACTCGTCCGGCTGCGCGCGCTGTTGTTCGAGACGCTCGGCGGCGAGTACTTCAACCCGTCGTCGGCGGACGGCGGTTGGCGCGACGCGCTGGCCGGAGTGCTGGAGGAGCGGATCGCCGCCGGAACGATGCGGGCCCTCGTCGTGGACGGCGAGGACGGCGACGGCCTGGCCGCGTGCGGCATCGGCTCCGTCGAAGAACGCCTGCCCGGCCCGCACTTGCGCAACGGCCGGGTCGGGCTGGTGATCGGCGTCGTCACCGCCCCCGCGTACCGGCGGCGCGGCCACAGCCGCGCGATCATGCAGGGCCTGCTCGGCTGGTTCCGCGAGCAGGACGTCGCCCGCGTGGACCTGTACGCCTCCCACGACGGCGAGCCGCTCTACCGCGAGCTCGGCTTCACCGACCACCCGGACCCGGCCCTGTACCGGCGACCGTGAGCGTCCACACCCCGCCGAAGCACGGGGCCGGACCAGTTGACGCCACGGTACCGACCCGGCAGTCACCGGGGCGGTACCGGTGGGTCGTCCTCGGCGTCGCCACGTTCACCCAGGCCGCCTCCTGCTTCTTCGTACAGGGGGTCGGCGCGATGGGCGTCCAGCTCCAGCGCGACCTGCAGCTCAGCACGGCGCAACTGGGGCTGCTCCTCTCGTCCGCCCAACTCGTGCCGTTGGTCGGCTTGTTGGTGGCGGGCGAGCTGCTGGACCGCCATGACGAGCGCTGGGTCGTCGGGGTCGGGGCCCTGGTCGTCGCGCTCGGGCTGGCCGGAGGCAGTCTGGCGCCGGGCTACCCGGCGCTGCTGCTCGCCCTGCTGGTCGTCGGCGCCGGGTACAGCACCGCGCAGCCCGGCGGGAGCAAGTCGGTGGCGGCCTGGTTCGACGCGGACCGGCGAGGCTTCGCGATGGGCGTCCGCCAGGCCGGCCTGCCGTTGGGCGGGGCGCTGGCCTCGGCTCTCCTGCCCTGCCTCGCCGAGGAGTTCGGCCGGAGGGCGGCACTCCTGACCGGTGCGCTCGTCGCACTGGCGGGAGCCTGCCTGTTCATGGGCTGCTACCGCCGGCCGCCCACCCCGCCGAGCAGGCCGCCCGGCCGCCGACCGCCCGCCGCAGACGGCGCGCCCCCGCTCCGCTCCCGACTCCGGCTGCTGGGCGAGCCGGACATGGTGAGGATCGTGCTGTCCGGGACGAGCATGGTCACGGTGCAGTGCGGCCTCGGCGTCCTGGGCGCGCTCCATCTGCACGACGTGACGGCGCTCGCCCCCGGTCCGGCCGCGCTGGTCCTCGTGGTGACGCAGGTCGCGGGCATGGCCGGCCGGATCGGCCTGGCCGCCTGGAGCGACCGCTGCCGCACCGGGCGGTACGCGCCGGTCCGGGCGAGCATGGCCGCGGTGATCGCCGGGATGGCGCTGCTGGCCACACCCGCGGGCCAATCACCCGTGGCGGCCTGCCTGTTGTTCGCCTGGCTCGGGTTCTTCGGCATCGGCTGGTACGGTCCGTGGGTCGCCTGTGTCGCCGAGTCCGCGCCGCCGGACCGGACCGGGTTCGCCCTCGGCCTCGCCATGGCCGTCACGCAGATCGCCGTCGTCCTGGCCCCGCCCGCCCTCGGACTGCTCAAGGACGCCACGCACGGCTACGGTCCGGCGTGGGGAGCGCTCACGACGGTGACCGCCCTGGCCCTGGCGTTCGCCCTCCGCGCCGGGCGCTCCCGCCCCGGGTCGGGCGGGCCCGGCGGAGCGGACGTGTGCGCCCGCTGCTAGCATCCGCGCAGTTCAGACGGATGATCGACAGGACAGGGCCTCATGCAGGACGGCACGGACGAGCAGCACGCGGGTACGGACGAGCCGCACGTCAGCACGGACGGGCGGCAGGACGGGCCGCCGGAGGACGCCGTGGCCCGGGGCCGGCGTCGCGCCCTCGGCGTCGCCGGGCTCTGCCTGCTGGGGCTGGCCGGGGCCGGCGGGCTGCTCCTGGCCGGCTCGCACGAGTCCGGGGCCGCCGGCTCCGCTCCCGCGGACACTCCGTCGGTGTCGGCGAGCAGTACGCCCTCCGCGGCGGCCCCGACGACCGGGTCGCCGACGGCGGAAAGCCCGTCACCGGCCGCACCACCGCCGGCCCCGACGGACGCACCGGCCGCACCGGCCACGGAGAGCCCGGCACCGTCGGAACCGGCCGGCTCCGCCCCGGACGG
>NZ_JBEYVJ010000460.1:0-4844 GCF_040643935.1 Kitasatospora sp. NPDC047058
GGCTCCGGCGCCGCCAGCGGCCTGCCGGCGGCGCCGCCGGACGACACCGGCGAGGCGCTCGGCCTGCCGGCCTCCCGGCTCACCCTCACCATCGGCTTCGGCCCCACCCTGTTCGAGAAGGACGGCGTGGACCGCTTCGGCCTCCAGGCCAAGCGCCCCGAGGCCCTGATCGACCTGCCGAAGTTCAAGGGCGACAACCTCGACCCGGCCCGCAGCGGCGGCGACCTCTGCATCCAGGCCTGCGCCGACGACCCGCAGGTCGCCGTGCACGCGATCCGCAACCTGGCCCGGATCGGCATGGGCACGGTGAACATCCGCTGGTCGCAGCTGGGCTTCGGGAAGACCTCCTCGACCACCCCGGACGCGCAGACCCCGCGCAACATGATGGGCTTCAAGGACGGCACCCACAACATCGCCGGCACCGACACCGCGAAGCTCGCCGACCACGTCTGGGTCGCCCCCGGCGAGGGCCCGGAGTGGATGACCGGCGGCTCCTACCTGGTCGCCCGCCGGATCCGGATGCACATCGAGACCTGGGACCGCACCCCGCTCAAGGAGCAGGAGGACATCTTCGGCCGTACCAAGGGCGAGGGTGCCCCGTACGGCAAGCAGAAGGAGCACGACGCGCCGGACCTCAAGGCCATGCCCGAGGACTCGCACGTGCGGCTGGCCCACCCGGACAGCAACAACGGCCTGATGATCCTGCGCCGCGGCTTCTCCTTCACCGACGGCACCGACGGCCTCGGCCGCCTGGACGCCGGTCTGTTCTTCCTCGCCTACCAGCGGGACAGCCGGAAGGCGTTCGTCCCGCTGCAGCAGCGCCTGGCCGGCAGCGACGCGCTCAACGAGTACATCCAGCACGTCGGCTCCGCCCACTTCGCCTGCCCGGCGGGTGTCCGCAAGCCCGGCGAGTGGTGGGGCCAGGCCCTCTTCGGCTGATCCCGCTCCGACCACCAGTACCACCTCTTCACCCCTCCAGGAGCCAGCGTGTTCGGCAACTACCTGATCGGCCTGCGCGAAGGACTCGAAGCCAGCCTCGTCGTCTGCATCCTGATCGCCTATCTGGTCAAGACCGGCCGCAAGGACAAGCTGCCGCCCGTCTGGGCCGGCATCACGGCCGCGGTCGTGCTCAGCATGGCCTTCGGCGCGGTACTGCAGTACGGCTCGACCCAGCTGACCTTCGAGGCCCAGGAGGCGCTCGGCGGCTCGCTGTCGATCATCGCCGTCGGTCTGGTCACCTGGATGGTGTTCTGGATGCGCCGCACCGCCCGGCACCTCAAGGCCGAGCTGCACGGCAAGCTGGACGCGGCGCTCGCGATGGGCACGGTCGCGCTGGTGGTCACCTCCTTCCTGGCCGTCGGCCGGGAGGGCCTGGAGACGGCGCTGTTCATCTGGTCGGCGGTGCAGGCCACCAACGACGGCTACAACCCGATCATCGGCGCGGCGCTCGGCCTGCTCACCTCGGTGGTGCTCGGCTGGCTCTTCTACCGCGGCGCGCTGAAGATCAACCTGGCCAAGTTCTTCACCTGGACCGGCGCCATGCTGGTCGTCGTCGCGGCCGGTGTGCTGGCCTACGGCGTGCACGACCTGCAGGAGGCCGGCTGGCTCGGCGGCCTGCACGACGTCGCCTTCGACATCAGCAGCACCATCCCGAAGGACAGCTGGTACGGCACCCTGCTGAAGGGCGTGTTCAACTTCCAGCCGGACCCGACGGTGCTCCAGCTGGCCGTCTGGGCGGCCTACCTGATCCCGACGCTGGCGATCTTCCTCGGCGTCTTCGGCGGCAAGCCCGCCAAGCCGGTCACGCCGAAGACGGCGGACTCCGCCAAGTCGGCCGCCTGACCGCTCCCGCAGGACCCGTACCGCCCCGCCCGGCACCCGCCCGGCGGGGCGGCGCCGTTCCGGCTCCCCGCGTCAGTGGAAGAAGCCGTAGGGGCTGAACAGGAAGATGACGAAGGCGACGAGGCCGACCAGCGTTCCGAGCCACCAGGCCGGCGACTGCTCCCGCCGGACGTACTCGGCGTCGTGCGACGCGGAGAGGTGCCGTTCGGCCTTGCCCCCGGCATCGACCAGCGACCACCTGCTGTACCCGCAGGTGTCGCAGACCACCCGCTCGTGCCGGCGCCGACGCGAGACGATCCGTACGACGTGCTCGTGCCCGTCCGGGCCTTCGCCCGTGATCCTGGCGCGTTCCATGCTCCGCCCCCTCGTGGCCTCCGCCGGTGTCCCGGCGGGCGGTGTCCCGGTGAGTCATCCTTGCACGCAGCACCGACAACCCGCCCGGCTCCCGCACGTTCTTCACAGCAGCGGCGGCAGCAGGAGTGGCAGCGGCACCCAGCGCCGGGGTGTTCACTCCGCCGCGGTGCGGGCGGCGGGCGGCGGCACGGTGATCAGCGGGCAGGGGGCGTGGTGGATCATGCCGTGCGGCACGGACCCCAGCCGCAGCCCGGTGAACCCGCCGTCCCCGCGGCGGCCGACCACGACCGCGAGCGCGTTCCCGGCCGCGGCGACGAGCGCCTCGACCGGATGCCCGCGCCGCACCTCGTGCCGGAGCGGTACGTCCGGGAAGTCCGCCGACCGGCCGGCCAGGCTCTCCCGGAGCGACCGCCCGAGCTCCGCCAGCACGGCCTCCTCGTCGACCGGGACGAGCAGCGGCGCCCGCCACGACCGGACGACCCGCAGCGCCGCCCCGTGCCGGGCGGCCAGCTCGATCGCGAAGTCGACGGCGTGCCCCGCGTCCGGACTGCCGTCGGAACCGACCACGACCTCGCGCCCCCCTCCGGCGGCCGGCGGAGGCGCGACCCGGACCACCGCCACCGGGCAGAGGCTGCGGGCGGACACCGGCACCGCCACCGAGTACGTGCTCAGCACCTCGTCCCAGCGGCCGAGTCCGCGCGACCCGACGACGATCATCCCCGCGCCCTCCGACTCCCGGCACAGCGCCCGGACCGGATGGTCGCCCACCAGCTGCGTGCTCAGCTCCAGCCCGGGGTGGTGGTCGGCGACCAGCGCCGACGCCTCGGCGAGCGCCTCGACGCCCTGGTCCCGCAGCGCGCGGTGATGGCCGGACTCGGAAAAGCCCCGGAGGTCGACCTCCATCGGCAGCGTCGCGTGGACCATCCGCAGCGGCGCCCCCCGGCGCGCGGCCTCCTCCGCCGCCCACAGCACGGCGGGGGAACGCGGCGCCGCGGCGTCGACGCCCAGGACGACCGGACGATGCCGGTTGGTCGGTGCCATGGATCCTCCAAGCAGGACGGGCCGTCACCCAGCCTAGATCCGCAGCTCCCGACGGCCGCGGCCCCGGTCCGGGCCGCTGCGCCGAACGGGTGCGGCCGGCCGCTGTCACCCGGGCGCGCGGCCGGGCGCGCGTGGGCCGCCGGCGGCGCGCAGGGTGGGAAGGTGACACCGCACCGACGTCAGGGAAGGGCGGCGTGATGGCCGAAGCGGACCGGTCCGGCCGGCCGAGCGCCGCTCAGCGGCGGGTGCTGGCGCCGCTCGCGCTGGCGCAGTTCATCTGCAGTTTCGCCGGGTCGAACATGAACGTGATGATCAACGACATCAGCCACGACCTGGACACCACGGTGCAGGGCGTGCAGGTGGCGATCACGGTCTTCCTGCTGGTCATGGCGGCGCTGATGATCCCGGGCGGCAAGCTGACCGACCGCTGGGGGCGCAAGCGCTGCTTCCTGCTCGGCCTGGTGATCTACGCGGTGGGTGCGGTGCTGAGCGCGGTCGCGCCGGGGCTCGGCGTGCTGATCCTCGGCAACTCGATCTTCGAGGGGGTCGGCACGGCGCTGCTGATCCCGCCCGTCTACATCCTGACCACGCTGCTCTTCGAGGACCTGACCTCCCGGGCCCGGGCGTTCGGCGTCGTGATGGCCCTGGGCGGGATCGGTGCCGCCGCGGGGCCGTTGATCGGCGGGCTGATCACCTCGGTGCTCAGCTGGCGCGCGGCGTTCGTCTTCCAGGCCCTGGTGATCGCGGTGATCGTGCTGCTGAGCCGCTCGATCGTCGACCCGCTGCCGCCCGATCCGGAGCGGCCGTTCGACCTCGGCGGGGCCGTGCTGTCGGCGGCCGGTCTGGTGCTGGTGGTGATGGGCATCCTGGCCGCCGACAACAACCTCTGGCTGACGGCGGGTCTGCTGGCCGCCGGCTTCCTGGTGCTGGCCTGGTTCGTGTACCGGATCCGCGCCGAGGAGCGGGCCGGCAAGGAGCCGCTGCTCTCCACCGGCCTGTTCCGCAGCAAGGTCTCCAACCTCGGCCTGGTCACCCAGAACGCCCAGTGGCTGGTGCTGATGGGGACGTCCTTCACCGTGGCGACCTACCTCCAGGTGGTCCGCGGGTACGACGCCGTCGAGACCGGTGTGATCTTCACCGCGGCCACCCTCGGCCTGCTCGCCACCTCGCTGGCCGCGGAACGGCTCGCCCGCCGGTGGCCGCAGCGGACCCTGATCATGGCGGGCTTCGGGCTGTGCGCCGCGGGCATCGCGGTGCTGATCGCCCTGGTGGCCGGCACTCCGGGGGCGTGGGCGTTCGCCCCGGGGCTGCTGCTGATCGGCCTCGGCCTCGGGGTGATGCTGACGCCGTCGGTGAACGTCGTGCAGTCCGCCTTCCCCGAGGAGCGGCAGGGGGAGATCTCCGGGCTCTCCCGCAGCATCTCCAACCTCGGGTCCTCCTTCGGCACGGCGATCGCCGGGACGATCCTCGTCGCCGGGCTGACCAAGTACGCGTACGCCGCCGCGATGGCCGTCCTGGCCGGGGTCGGGCTGGCGGGTCTCGTGGCCGCCGCCCTGCTGCCGCGCACACCGGCACCCGGGGCCGCACCGGAGGCCGGCCCGGCCGCC
>NZ_JBEYVJ010000461.1:0-4842 GCF_040643935.1 Kitasatospora sp. NPDC047058
GGCCGACTGGCACCCGGACATCCGGCCCGCCGGGAGCGTCGAGCGGGCGCTGGAACTGCTCGCCGACGTGCCGCCGGTCGACGTGCCCGTGGTCTGCCACGGCGACGCCTGCGCCCCCAACACCCTGGTCGGCGACGACGGCCGGTACAGCGGGCACGTCGACCTCGGCGCGCTGGGCGTCGCCGACCGGTGGGCGGACCTGGCCATCGCCACCTGGAGCACGCAGTGGAACTACGGCCCGGGCTGGGAGCGCCCGCTGCTCGACGCGTACGGGGTCGCGCGGGACGAGGAGCGGATCGCGTACTACCGGCTCCTGTGGGAGCTGTCGGACTGACCGCCAGGTCCCGCGGGCCGGGCGGGGAGCCGCGTGGGAGGCTGCGGGCATGAGTGGAGATGACGCCGCCCGCGGCGGCGACGGGGCGCAGGTGCCGCTGCTGGTGGTGGACGGCGCCAACGTGGTGGGCTCGGTGCCCGACGGCTGGTGGCGCGACCGGCGCGGGGCGGCCGAACGGCTGCGGGACGCGCTGGTCGACGTCGCGCTGGAAGGGCCGGCGGACCGGGCCGGGTCGCCGGCCGGACCGGTGGAGGTGGTGCTGGTCGTGGAGGGGGCCGCGCGCGGAGTGGCGGAGGTGCCGCTCGTGCGGGTCGTGGCCGCGGCCGGCTCCGGCGACGACCGGATCGTCGAGCTGGTCGCGGAGGCCCTCGCCGCGCGGCCGGGGCGGACCTGCCTGGTCGTCACCGCCGACCGCGGGCTGCGGGCCCGCGTCACCGTACTCGGGGCCGGCGTCCTCGGCCCCCGGTCGGTGTGGCCGGCCCGGCCGGCCGCCTGATCTCCCCCTTTCCGGCCCTGGGCCGGTTGGTGCTCTCACGCTCGGCCGTCAGGACGGCTGGACCTCGTCGAAGTGGGCGACGGCTTCGGCGGGGTCCGCGCTCACCAGGCGTTCCAGGCCGTCCGTCGTGATCCTCGCCCACCTGCCGGCCCGTGCCCACATCCGTTCCTCGAAGGCGCGGACGGCCTCGTCCGGACTTCCGGGGCCGGTGGCGATGGCCTCGGCGAGTTCGGCGCCCTCCAGCATCGCGAGGTTCGCGCCCGCCCCCAAGGGGGGCATCAGGTGGGCGGCGTCGCCCAGCAGCGTCACCCCGGGGACGTGCGTCCAGGTGTGGGACACGGGCAGGACGTACAAGGGGCGGTGGACGAAGGCGGTGCCCTGGCGGAGGAGGTCGAGGACGGGAGCGGCCCATCCGTCGAACAGGGCCAGCAGGCCCGACCGCACGGCCTCGACGTCGGCCAGGTCCAGGTCCGCGTGCCAGTCCAGCGGCGCACGGAACTTGGCGTGCACCTTGACGTGGCCGCCGCTGTTGCGCTGGGCGACGACGGCCCGGTTCACGCCGTACACCGCCATGGAACCGTCGCCGATCAGCCGGGCGAGGCCGGGGTGGCGGGTGTCGACGTCGTCGAGGGAGGTCTCGACCGAGGTGACGCCGGTGTAGTGCGGCGTCACCGGCGAGACGGCCGGGCGGGTCCGGGACCAGGCGCCGTCCGCGCCGATCACGAGGTCGAACGTCTCCTGCCGCCCGTCCGCGAAGTGGACCCGTACGCCGTCCCCGGCCCCCGGCACCACCTGCGTCACGCGCCGGCCCCACTGGACGTCGAGCGGGCCGAGCAGCAGGTCGCGGAGCTGACCGCGGTCGATCTCGGGGTTGGCCCGGTCGTCCGGACCGGGGTGCCAGTTGCGCAGGACGGTCCCGTCCGTGTCCAGGATGCGCATGGCCTGCCCCTCGGGGCGGGACAGCGCCTCGAACTCCGCCAGCAGCCCGGCCTTCTCCAGCGCGAGCTGGCCCATCCCCTCGTGCAGGTCCAGCGTCCCGCCCGGGGGCCTGGCATCGGGGGCGGGATCGCGTTCGAGGATGGCGACGGGGTGGCCGTGGCGGTGCAGGACACGGGCGAAGGTGAGGCCGGCCGGGCCGCCCCCGACCACGGCGATACGATGTCTCATGTCGATACACCGTATTTCCCGGATACGATGCATCGCAAGAGAACGGTGGGATTCATGACTGTGTGGGACCGGCCGGAGCCGTCGGCTCGCCCCGTGCCGCTCGACCGGGAGCGGATCGTCGCCGCCGCCGTCGCGCTGGCCGACGAGGGCGGCCTGGAGGCGGTGTCGTTGCGCAAGGTCGCCGCCCGGCTGAACGCCGGCCCGATGCGGCTGTACGGATACATCGCCACCAAGGAGGAGCTGTTCGACCTCATGGTGGACGAGGTCCAGGCCGAGATCCTCCCCGGGGAGCAGCCCGGCGACTGGCGCGAGGCGCAGCGCGTCCTCGCCCACCGCACCAGAGGGGCCGCCCTCCGCCACGACTGGCTGGCCGACCTGCTCGGCGGCCGCCCGACCCTTGGCCCGAACGGCCTCGCCGTGACCGAGGCCAAGCTGGCCGCCCTCGACGGGCTCGCCGACGTCGACACCGTCATGCGCGCCGTGGAGACCGTCAGTGCCTACGTCATCGGCGCGATCAGGCGCGAGATCGCGAACCTTCGGGCCGAGCGCGCCACCGGCCTGTCCAAGCAGGACTGGCGGCGCGCCTCCGGCCCGCACGTGATGCGGATGTTGGCCACCGGCCGCTTCCCGGCACTGTCCAAGGCCGTGCACGACGGCACGGACGTGGACGCCGAGACGTCCTTCGCGACCGGCCTGGAATGGGTCCTCGACGCCGTGGCCGTCAGACTCACCCCGCCGGCGTGACGCTCGGCTCCGGCCGGCGTTCCGACGGCGAATCGTCAGAGGACTTTGTACGTCAGTTCGTACAGGGAGAGTGATAGTGCGCCGATTGCCTGCTTCCGCTCCCCCAGGCCCAGCTCGGCGGCGACGATTCCCGCTCCGCCGATGAAGCTGGCCTGGCCGGTCGCCTCGTTCACTTCGTGCAGCACGATGTCGATCGGCGCCTGGTCGACGAACGGCACGAACCGCTCGTCGAACTCGAACACGTCGCCCTGCCGCATCCGCACCCTGTCGAAGACGCCGCCGTCACCCCTGCTGACGAGGATCTCGTCCGCGCCATCCGGATCCTGAACCCTTTTCGCCTCAAGAGACAAAAGCTTGGCAAAAGCTGCATCCGTCATGTCGACCCTCCAATGCCCCCGTTTCGCACTGCTTTTTTTCAGTCATAGCACACGTAATTCAGCGGTGCATGCCGTGCGACCCACCACCGTTCGGGAACGACCGACCGGCCGGCCAGGGCGGGTTGACGCAGTGTCGGGTCCACCGGCTCGGCCGGCGCCGGGCCAACACAGTGAGCCTTTGCCGGACCGGCCGACCCGCGGCCGGCCCGCGGACGCCGTCCGGCGGGCGGCGCCACCGAGCCCCGGGCTCGGATGTCAAGCCGGTTGCCTCTGAGGCAGCGCTTCAGCATTCAATCAACAATCTGTTTATCATCTGCAGGTCCTTGTCCAGCCCTGCCCGGAGTCCGCATGACCACGCCGCCGCCTGCCGCCCGCACCCGTCCGCACCCCCTGCACGTGCTCCGCGCCACCACCTTTGCGATCGGCGCGCTGCTCGTACTGGTCGGGGTCGGGGTGGTGCTCCGGCAGCCGCTGCTGATCCCGCCGCTGGCCGCCAGCGCGGCGCTGGTGCACGGTGCGCCCGGGCTGCCGATCTCGCAGCCGCGGAACCTGGTCGGCGGCCAGCTGATCTCCGCGGTGATCGGGTTCGCCACCCTCGCGGTGACCGGGAGCACCGGGTGGGGCGCGGCCGTCGCGGCCGGGCTCTCGCTGGGCGTGATGATGCTGACCCACCTCTCGCACTCCCCCGCCGCCGCGACCGCCGTGATCGTGGTGCTGCAGGCCCCGCAGCCGGCCCACTTCCTGCCACTGCTGGCGCTCTCCACCGTGCTGCTGGTGGCGATCGGCCTGCTGCCGGGCCGGATCGGCGGGCACCCCGTGCGCTACCCCGTCACCTGGTGAATCCGCCGCCGGCGAGCCCGCCGCCGTACGGAGTGCGCGGGCGGAACGTGCCGACGGTCACCGGAGGCGCCTCGCCGCGCCTCCGGTGACCGTCGGAGTACTGCACGGGGAGTACCGCTCAGGGGTACTCCTCAGCACTGGGGGCGGCGGCCGTGATTGGCCCCGCGCCTGGCCCGTGCCTTCTTCTTGCGGCGCCGCTTCGATGACATGACCACTCCTCTCGCGACGGTGCGCTCCCCCGGATCTCCACGGTGGCACACCGCGCGCCGACGGGCCTCCGGAGGCCGCGGGACCGTCCCCCTCCACCGTCCTGGTCACCACGGGATCCGGTGGCGGTTCCGGAAGAACCCACCGGTGGGACCGTTGTCCGGGAGGAGGGCCAGCCAGGCCACGGTGTCGGCGCCCTGCCCGACGCTCAGCGGCGCTCCCGGCCCGCCCATGTCGGTACGGACCCAGCCCGGGCAGACGGCGTTGACCTTGACCGCCGGCGTGACCGCGGCCGAGACGACGAGGGTCAGCGCGTTGAGCGCGGCCTTCGCGATGCCGTAGGCGGCGGGCGAGGGGATGTTGTCGGTGAGCACGCCGCCCCCGGAGGAGATGTTCACCACCCGGCCGTAGCCGCGCCGGACCATGTCCGGCACGAACGCCTGGCAGGTGCGAAAGGCGCCGAGCAGGTTGACCTGCAGCGACTCGGTGAGGATCTCCTCGTCGAGCGAGAAGAACGGCTCGGTCGGGTAGATCCCGGCGTTGTTCACCAGGATGCCGACGGTGACGCCGTCGGCCGCGAGCCGGTCCGCGCAGTCCCGGACGCTCGCCGCGTCATGCTTCGCCTCCGGACGAGTCTTCGATTTGTTGCCGGGCGGGGTAGCGTCGAAGAGCGGGGC
>NZ_JBEYVJ010000462.1:0-4836 GCF_040643935.1 Kitasatospora sp. NPDC047058
GCCGCGCCGGAGGGCATGGTGCTGCGCCACTGGGCCGGCACCCGGGCCGACCTGCTGCACGGCCTCGCCGTCCCCGCCGGGACCGGCCTCGGCGGCCGTGCGCTGGCCGAGCGCGCCCCCAGCTGGGTGCCCGACTACCGGGCCGCCACCACCATCTCCCACCACTACGACGCCGCCGTCACCGCCGAGGACCTCTACGCGATGCTCACCGTCCCGCTGCTGCACGGCGGCACGGTGCACGGCGTGGTGTACGCCTCGCTGCGCGCGGTGGTGCCGTTCGGGGACGTCCGGATCGCCGCCGTCGGCAGGCTCGCCGCGGCCGCGACCCGGGCGCTGGCCGGGGCCGCCGCCTGGAGCGGCCCGCCGGTCCGCCGGGCGCTCCCCGCCACCCCGCTCACCCGGCGCGAGCACGAGGTGCTCCGCTGGGCGGCGACCGGCCGGACCAACCCGGAGATCGCCGCTCAGCTCGGCCTCACCTGCAACACGGTGACCGGCTACCTGAAGGGCGCCATGCACAAGCTCGGCGCCCGCAACCGGACCGAACTCGCGCTGCTGGCACGCGAGTCCGGCCTCCTGGAGACGGTGGGCCGGCCGGCCTGAGCGACGGGGGCGGAGCGACCGGGGTCAGTTGACGTTCCGTTCCCGCCCCGCCCAGTACGGCTCGCGGAGCCGGAACTTCTGCAGCTTGCCGGTGGTGGTCCGCGGCAGCGCGTCCCGGAACTCCACCGAGGTGGGCGACTTGTAGCCGGCCAGCCGCTGCTTGCAGTGCGCGATGAGCTCGGCCTCGGTCGCCGCGGACCCGGGCTTCAGCATCACCAGCGCCTTGACCGTCTCGCCCCACTTCTCGTCCGGCACGCCGATCACCGCGACCTCGGCCACCGCCGGGTGGTCGTACAGGCAGTCCTCCACCTCGATCGAGGAGACGTTCTCCCCGCCGCTGATGATGACGTCCTTCTTCCGGTCCGAGATGGTCAGGTAGCCGTCGGTGAGGGTGCCGCCGTCCCCGGTGTGGAACCAGCCGTCCCGGATCGCGTCCGCGGTCTCCTGCGGCTGCTGCCAGTAGCCGTCGAGCACCACGTTGGAGCGGACCACCACCTCGCCCTGCTCGTCCACCCGGACCTGGTTGCCGATCGCCGGCGCGCCCGCCTGCACCAGCTTCTCGGCCCGTTCGCCGGCGGGCAGCGCGTCCCACTCGGCGCGGGAGCGGTTGACCGTCACCACCGGCGAGGTCTCGGTCAGGCCGTAGATCTGCATGAACTCCCAGCCGAGCTCCTCCTCGACCCGCTGCACCACCGAGGTCGGCGGCGGGGCGCCGGCCACGATCATCCGCACCCGGTCCCGGCCGGGGACCGGCCCGTCCCAGTCGGCGGCCGCGTCCAGCACCATCTGAACCACCGCCGGCGCGCCGCACAGGAAGGTCACCCCGTGCCGCTCGATCCGGCGCAGGATCTCGGCGCCGTCCACCTTGCGCAGCACGATGTGCTGCGCGCCGAGCCCGGTGAGCGAGAACGGCAGGCCCCAGCCGTTGGCGTGGAACATCGGCAGGGTGTGCAGGTAGACGTCCCGGTCGCCGGCCCCGAAGTGCAGGCCCATCAGCACCGCGTTCAGCCAGATGTTGCGATGGGTGAGCTGAACTCCCTTGGGGAGCGCGGTGGTTCCGCTGGTGTAGTTGATCGTCGCGGTGTCGTTCTCGCCGATCTCGTACCGGCGCGGCTCCTCGTCGAAGTCGTACAGCACGGCGTCGCTGTCCGCGCCGAGCACGAACCGGTGCTCGGCGGCCACCCCGGCCAGCGGGTCGGCGAGTTCGGGGTCGATCAGCAGCACGGACGCGCCGCTCTGCTCGACGATGTACGACACCTCCTCCGCCCTCAGCCGGAAGTTGACCGGCACCAGCACCCGGCCGTGCCCGCTCACGCCGAACAGCGAGGTCATCAGCCGGGCCGAGTTGTGCGACACGACGGCGACCCGCTCGCCCGGCCCGACGCCCAGCCGGTCCAGCCCGGCCGCCTGCGCGCGGGCGAGTTCGGCGACCCGGCGGTAGGTCAGTTCGCCCCAGGACCCGGCCGGCTGCACGGGTTCGTCGACGATGCCGACCCGGTCGCCGTAGACCAGCTCGGCCCGGTCGAGGAAGTCCATCACGGAGAGTGGAATCTGCATGCGCCCACTGTCCTCCGCCCGCCGCCCGCTGCACACCCCCGATCGGGGGTGTCACCCGGACGGCGTGCCCGGTCCGGCGGAGGTCTCCGGCGCCCCGGCCGCCGCCAGCGCCGCGGCCAGCCGGTCCCGGGTCTCGGTCTGGGCGGCGATCCGACGTTCCAGGACGGCCAGCCGCTCCCGGGCGATCCGCAGGGCGGCGGCGGACGGCCGCTGCGCCAGCACGTCGCCGTCCAGGCAGGGCAGGAAGGGCTTCATGTCGTCCAGGGTGAACCCGGCGGCCAGCAGGCCGCGGATGTTGCGGACCCGCACCACGGCCGCGTCGTCGTACTCCCGGTAGCCGTTGGAGGCGCGGGAGGACGCGATCAGGCCCGCCCGCTCGTAGTGGCGCAGCGCCCTGGGCGTACTCCCGGTCGCCCGGGCCAGCTCCCCGATCAGCACCGTACCCCGCCCCCGCTCGTCCGCCCGGATCACGCCACGACGGCGCCGCCGTCCACCGGGAAGACTACTCCGGTGACGAACGAGGCCTGTGGTGCGGCCAGTTGGGTGATCGCCCAGGCCACCTCGGCGGGCTCGCCGATCCGGCCGAGCGGGGTGTGCGCGATCTGCCACTCCCGGGTGGCCGCCCGCTGCTCCGGGCTGAGCCCGGAGTGGTCGGCGATCGGCGTGGCGATCGCGCCGGGCGCCACCGCCACCACCCGGACGCCCCGCGGCGCCAGCTTCACCGCCCAGCTGCGGGTGACCGTCTCCAGTGCGGCCTTGCTCGCCGCGTACACCGAGTTGGCCGGCCAGCCGCGCTGGCCGACGGCGGTGCTCACGTTGACGACCACGCCCCGGCTCTCCGCCAGTGCGGGTACGGCGGCCTGGCCGAGCAGGACGGGGGCCACCAGGTTGGTCGCCAGGACCGCGTCGATGCCGTCCCGGGTGTACCCGCCGAGCCTGCCGGGCGGGGCGATCGCCGCGTTGTTGACCAGGACGTCGATCCGCCCGAACCGCTCCAGGGTCCACCGGACGATCTCCTCGGGCCCGTCCGGGCCGGTGACGTCCGCGGCCAGCGGGTGGATCCGTCCGGGGTGGCTGCGGGCCGTCTCCGCCAGCGGCTCGGCCCGCCGTCCGACCGCCACCACCGTGACCTCCGGCCCCTGGGCGGCGAAGGCCTGCGCGGTGGCCCGGCCGATCCCCGTGCCCGCGCCGGTGACCAGCACCACCCGGGGTGCCGCGTCCTGCCGTCCGTGCTGTCGAGTGCGCTCGTTCATGGGCGCCAGCCTCCAACCCTGACGTCAGTGGCAAGGTCAAACCGGGAGCCCGGGCTCCGCTTGCTGAGCCGGGCGCGAACGCCGGGTCCGCCGGGCGGCGCGCGGCTCCGGCGGCTGCTAGGAAGGGACCAACGCACCCACGCACACGGGGAGATACGCATGAGCGACGAACGGTCCGAGAGCCTGTACGACGCCATCGGGGGCATCGAGGCGCTCCGCCGGCTGAGCAACACCTTCTACGAGGGGGTCCTCGCCGACCCGGTGCTGGCACCGGTGTTCGCGAACTTCACCACCACCCACATCGAGCACGTCGCGGTCTGGCTGGCCGAGATCTTCGGCGGCCCGGCCCGGTTCACCGCCGAGCTGGGCGGCCACCAGAGCCTGCTCCGCTCGCACCTCGGCCTGGCCATCACCGAGGAGCAGCGCGGCCGCTGGATGGAGCTGATGGGCGCCGCCGTGCAGAAGGAGCTGCCGGGCGACGAGCTGCTGCGCCGGCGGGTGCTGGAATACTTCGACTGGGGCACGAAGATCGCCAAGGACGTCTCGGCGGCGCCCGTCGGCGAGGACCTGGGGGACCCGGGCCCGACGCCGCGCTGGGGCTGGGAGGGCCTGAAGAAGTGACCGTCACGGTTGAACCACCCACCGCCGAAGGTTTGTTGCTCCGGCCGTTCCGGGACGAGGACGCACCCGCCCTGGTCGAGATCTACCGGGACGAGACGCTGCGCCGCTTCACCCGGACCCCGGTGACCGACCTCGGCGCGGCCGCCCACTGGCTCGACCTGCAGTACCGGGGCTGGGCTGACGGGGTGCGGTACAGCTTCGCCGTCCTGGAGCCGCGCGCCTCCGGGCCGGCCGAGCTGGTCGCCAACGTGGCGCTCAAGCGCGGCACGCCCGGCGGCCCGGTCGCCGAAGTGGGGTACTGGACGGCCGCCGCCGCACGGGGCCGGGGCCTGGCGCCCCGCGCGCTGGAGGCGGTCACCGGCTGGGCGTTCGCGGCCTTCGCGGCCGAGGGGCTGGTCCGGCTCGACCTGCTGCACCAGGTGGACAACCCGGCCTCCTGCCGGGTCGCGGAGAAGACCGGCTACCGCTTCGAGGAGGTGCTCACGGCGCTGCCGCCGGAGTTCCCCCTGGACGGCCACCGGCACAGCCGCACCGCGACGGTGTGACCGGCGCCGGTCGAAAGGGCTGGACCGCAAGGAGGATGCGGGCCAGAGTGGCCCCATGGCTTCTCTTGTACGACATGTGACGATCGACTGCACCGACGTCTTCCGGCTCGCGCAGTTCTGGGCCGGGGTGCTGGACAGCAAGGTCAGCGACGACGACAACCCGGGTGATCGCGGCGGCGAAGTAGCCGTAGGTGAAGGTGTGCCGCGGGGTGCCGTCCCAGCTGTCGCGGCCGGTGGAGATCATCCCGGAGGTCCAGGGG
>NZ_JBEYVJ010000463.1:0-4827 GCF_040643935.1 Kitasatospora sp. NPDC047058
GAGGACGGCGGCGAGAAGGACGTCTGGCGGGTCACCCCCGGCGCCCTGATCGGCCGCGACATGGTGGTCGCCGCCGGGTAGGCGGCGGCCAGCTCGTCCAGCAGCAGGGACAGCGACCACAGGTCGGCCACCAGGTGGTGGGCCGTCAGCACCAGCCGGTCGCCGTCCCCGGCGCCGGTGAACAGCCGCGCCCGCAGCAGTGGCCCGGTCTCCAGGTCGAAGGGCTGCTCGGCGGCCCGGGTCAGGCGCCCGGCCAGCTCGGCGGCGCTCCAGCCGGAGGCGTCGAGGCGCTCGAAGTCGGGCGGGAGCTCGGCGTGCACCCGCTGCACCGGACCGGACGCCGTCCCGGGGAAGGTGGTGCGCAGGACGGCGTGCCGCCGGGCCAGGCCGTCCAGGGCGGTGCGCAGGGCGGCCGGGTCGAGTCCGCCGGGCACCCGGAAGGCGGCGGAGACCAGGTAGGCGGGGCTCTCCGGGGCGACCTGGTGCAGCAGCCGGAGTGCGGCCTGGTTGGGGGAGAGCGGGTGGTCGCCGGGCCCGGCGGCCGGGTCGGGCGCGTCCGTTGCGGCGGCCTCCGGGGTCTCCGCGGGGGCTTCGCCGAGGCGTTCGGCGAGCAGCCCGGCCAGGCCGGCCAGGTCCAGCGCGAGCGCCTCGGTCAACCCCAGCTCGACGCCCAGGGCGGCGCGCAGCTCGTGCCGCAGCCGGACCGCGCCGAGCGAGTCCAGGCCCAGTTCGGCGAGCCGCTGCCCGGGCGCGAGCTCCGCGGCGGACAGTCCGAGCCGGGCGGCGAGCAGCGTGCGCAGCGCGTCGAGCAGCAGCGCCGGGCGCTCCGCCGGGCCGGCCGCCCGCAGCGCCCCGGCGTCCAGGTCCGCCGGGCGCTCGTCCGTGGTGCCCTGCGGACGGCCGCTGTGGGCGAGCGCGGTGAGGCCGCCGTCCCGGTAGGAGGCGGCGCAGACGTGGCGCTGCACCTTGCCGCTGGAGGTGCGCGGCAGCGTCGCGGCGCGGATCAGCACCACCGCCGCCGGCCGCACCCCGTGCGCCTCGGCGACCGCCTCGCGGACCGCGCGGGCCAGCGCCGGCAGCTCGCCGTCCTGGTGGTCGCGCGCCACCTCCTGGACGATCACCAGCTCAGCTGCACCGGCCAGTTCGACCTGGACGGCGGCACCGCAGTTGGCGCGCAGCGCGGGGTGGACGGCGGCGACGGTCTGCTCGATGTCCTGCGGGTAGTGGTTGCGGCCGCGGACGATGACGAGGTCCTTGAGCCGCCCGGTGACGTACAGCTCGCCCTCGTGCAGCAGGCCGAGGTCGCCGGTGCGGAGGAAGGCGTGGCCGTCGGCGCCGGCGGCATCGTCGGCATCGTCGGCGGGTTCCGGGCCGGCGAGGCGGGCGCCGAAGGTGGCCGCGCTGTGCTCCGGACGGTTCCAGTAGCCCTGGGCCACGCTCGGGCCGGAGAGCCAGATCTCGCCGATCGCGCCGGCGGGCACCGGCCGACGGGTGACCGGGTCGACGATCTCCAGCCGCTGGGACGCGTCCGGGCGCCCGCTGCTGACCAGCTCGGTGGTCCCGGCGGGGGCGGCGGTGGTGTCGGTCGCACCGGCCCCGGTGCCCGCGGTGCCGGCGTCGCCGCTGTGGGAGGCGCCGGCGAGCAGGGAGTTCGGGGCGAGGTAGCGGGCCGGGGCGGTGCCGTGCGGCTTGCAGGAGACGATCAGAGTGGCCTCGGCCAGCCCGTAGCACGGGGTGAAGGCCTCGGCCCGGAAGCCCGCCGGAGCGTAGGCGGCGGCGAACCGGCGGAAGGTTTCGGCACGCACCGGCTCGGCACCGTTGAACGCCACCTCCCAGCTGCTCAGGTCGAGCCCGGCCAGCACCTCGGGGGTGGCCAGGTCGGCGCACAGGTCGTAGGCGAAGTTCGGTCCGCCGCTGACCGTCGCCCGGGTGCGGCTGATCTCGCGCAGCCAGCGCAGCGGGTCCTGGGCGAAGGCGGTGGGCGCCATCAGCGAGCAGGAGCCGGCGTAGTACAGCGGCTGGAGCATGCCGCCGATCAGGCCCATGTCGTGGAAGAGCGGCAGCCAGGACATGCCGCGGGTGCTGCCGGTGGTGCGGAAGGCCCGCTGGATCAGCGCCGAGTTGTGCAGCAGGTTGCCGTGCGTCAGCACCACGCCGCGCGGGGCCGAGGTGGAGCCGGAGGTGTACTGGAGGAACGCCACGGTGCCGGCGCCGACCTGCGGGCGCACCCAGTCCTCCGCCTCCTCCCCGGGCACCCGGTCGGTCGCCAGCAGCCGCAGCACGTCCATCACCGCGCCGTCCGGGTCACCGGGCAGCAGCCGGTCCCGGACGGCGGCGGTGGTCAGTGCCACCGTCGCCCCGCAGTCCGCGACGATGTCGACCAGCCGCTCCAGCGAGCGCGGCCGGCGGTTGGGCGGGTACACCGGTACGGCGACGGCCCGCGCGTACAGGCAGCCGACGAAGGAGACGACGTAGTCCAGGCCCGGAGGCTGGAGCAGCAGCACCGGACGGTCGGTCAGACCGAGCCGCTGCAACCGGGCGGCGACCGCGCGGGCCCGCCGGTCGAGCTGTCCGTAGCTCAGGCGCTCGGCCGGAGCGTCCTCCCTCCCGGAGAACTCGAAGGCCGTGCGGTCCGGATCCGCCGCCGCGGTGGCGGCGATCGCCGAGATCCAGTCCTGGTGCTCAAGTCGCGGGTCCACGCGTTCTTCCCTCACCGTTCGGTGTCCGATGCCCTGTGTCTGCCGTTGCCCGGCGGCCGTTCCGTCCGGCCGCCCCGTGCTCAGCCCGCGGCCGGGACCGCCGCGGCCTCGGCGTCCTGCTGCGCCATCGCCAGGCGCAGGCTCAGCGGCCGCATGTCGGTCCACACCTCGTCGATGTGGGCCAGGCAGTGCGCCTTCTCGCCCCGGGGGCCCTCGGCGCGCCAGCCGGCCGGCAGCTCCCGGTCGGCGGGCCAGATCGAGTACTGCTCCTCGTGGTTGACGACGACCTGGTAGACGGTGGTGTCCTCGTTGCTCATGACTGCGCTCCGATCCGATGGATGGGTGTTCCGGTGGTTCCGGTGGTTCCGGTGATTCGGTGGTTCCGGTGATTCGGGGGGCCGCTGACGGGCGTTCCGCTCGCCGGCCGCTACGGCCGTACGGGCCGGGTCGACCTGTCATCGATGCTGTCGTTCCGCCCTGACCGCGCCCTTGGTCCGGCCTGACCCGGGTCTGGGCCGGGTCTGGGCCGGGTCTGGGCCGGTCCTTTGCCCGGCCTGGGGCCGTCCTGGGCGGGTGCGGACGTGTCTCCGGCGCTCCTCCGGCGCGGCACCGGCGGCGTACCGGCCGCGCACTGACGGCCCACTGAACGCCGGCTGAAGCCGTCGGCCTGACGGGCGGGCTCAGCCCACCCGGTCGAGGGCGGGGAAGAGCCGGGCCTCGGCGGCCTCGCGGAGGTAGGAGGCGCCGGCGGTGCCGCCGGTGCCCCGGACCGAGCCGATGATCTTCATCGTGATGCCCCAGTGGGTGCGCTTCATCGCACCCCAGGCGTCGTCCAACCCGGCCATGGCGGCGCTGAGTCCGTCCTGCGGGAGGCCGCTGTCCAGGAGTGCGCGGTGCAGCTCCGGGCAGGAGTTCTCGACGGCCCGGTACGCCCTGGACTGGACCGCGCTCCGCCCGTCGGTGTTGGCCCGGATCACCGCGAAGGCGTCCTTGGGCATCGTGGTCAGGACCCGGAACACCGCGGACGTCCCGGCCACCTGCCGGGTGGCCTCCGCCAGCTGCTCCCGGGCCGGTTCGGCCCGGCCGGCCGCAACGGCCGCGATGGCCGTCCGTACGGCGGCGGCGACCGCGGCGAAGACGGCCTCGAAGATCTGGATCACCCGGATGAACATCTGCTCGTCGTGGCCGCGGGTGGTGGGCGTCAGCGTCAGCTCGACCGCCTGCAGCACCCCGGCCGGCACCGCGTCGCGTGCCGTGGCGACCGCCTCGGCGCAGGCGCGGACGAGCTCGGCCGGCTCCGCCGGGGCCCCGGGCCCGGCGGGGAGGCCGGCCACCGCGGTGAGGGCGCGCAGGGCCGCCCGGGTGCGCGGCAGGCCGGCCGGGGCCCCGGCGAGGGTCGCGGCCTCGGTGGCCACCACGTCGGCGAGCAGGGCGGTGATCACCTGGTCGGCGCTCGCCCCGGCCGCGGTCAGCGAGGCGTAGACCGGGCTGCCCAGGTAGCTGTCGTAGTCGCCCTGACGGCCGTCCACCACCTGGGGCAGCCAGTCCGCGAGCAGCCGCGCCGCGGGGCCGCCGGCCTCGGCGAGGGCCGGCCCGACCGCGCGCAGGGCCGTCAGCAGCTCCGCGCCGACCGCGTTCTTGCCGACCGCCCGGTAGTGGCCGAGCACGGCCCGGTACGGGAACCGGTCGGCGGCCCGGCCGTCGGCCTGCCAGCGCGCCAGCTCGGCCAGTGCGCGGCGCGGGTCGGGATCGGCCGGGTCCGGCCGGGCGGCGGCCAGGCTCGGGCCGCCGACACCGGGCGCGCGGGCCGGATCGACGGCGGGGACGGGGTCGGGCACGGCGGGCGCGGCGGATGCCGGGGCGGGTTCGGGTGCGGCGGGTGCGGAGGTGGGGGCGGGTGCGGCGGTGCCGGGTATGGACGTCCGGGCCGGTGCCGTGCCGCCGGCGTGGGCCGGGTCGGCGGCGGGTGCGGCGGCCGGGCCGGTGGCAGGGGCGGGGGAGAGGGCGGTGGTCACGGGTCGCTCCGTTCGGTGGGCGGCCGGGCCGGGAACGGCCCGGTGGGGCGGTGCCGCGGGCGGCTGCCTGCGGGCAGGACGGCACAGCCCGGCCGGGCGCGGACCGGGAGGTC
>NZ_JBEYVJ010000464.1:0-4826 GCF_040643935.1 Kitasatospora sp. NPDC047058
GCCGGGCCGGGCCCGGCACCACGCCACCGCCGGAGCCCGGGGCCTCAGGTGTGGACGACGCCCTGGGTGGCGCGGCCGTCGCCGTTCCAGTCGCCGGTGACCGGGGTGTCGCCGGCGACGCCGTAGCCGACGGAGGTGACGGTGCCGTCGTCGTGGCGGAAGTAGAAGGTGTGGCTGTCGGGCATGTAGACGCCGATGCCGGTGCGGCCGGAGTGGTCCCAGTCGCCCGCCAGCGGAATGCTCCCGGGATTGCCGAAGACGACGGTCCGGTCGGCAGGGCCTGCGGTGCTGCTGTTGCGCAGGTAGAAGGTGCTGGTGGCCGGGTCGTACAGGCCGACCGTGACGCTCCCGTCGCCGTCCCAGTCGCCGGCCACGGGCCGCCAGTCGCCGCCGTTGCCGAAGGCGAACGCGGTCACCCCGCCGTCGGCGTGGCGGAGGTGGAAGGTGGCGGTGCCGGGCATGTAGACGCCCGGCTGCGAGGTGCCGCCGTCCCAGCGGCCCAGCACGGGGCGGTTGCCCGGGACGCCGAACACCAGCGTCGACTGCGCCGCGCTGCCCGTGTTCGCCAGGTAGAACGTCGAGGTCGTCGGGTCGTAGGCCGCCTGGGTGTCCGTGCCGTCCCCGTCGAAGTCGCCCGCCAGCGGGACCATCGGCGTGTTCCCGAACCCGAACACCGGACGGGTGGACACGCCGGACGCCGCGTCGTCCGACAGGTACCAGGTCAGCTCCTTGGCCGCCGGCTTCGGAGGAATCACCGGGCCCGGGTCGTCCGGGTAGGGGTTCGCGTGGTCGGCCCCGAGGCCGGCCAGGGGGCCGCAGTGCGGCCAGGCCGTCTGGCCCTGGCGGGCGAGGACCTTCTCGGCGATCAGGATCTGCTGCTTCTTGGTGGCCTGGTTGGCGTAGGGCGCGTACTGCTGGCCGCCGTAGGCGATCCAGGTGGACTGCACGAACTGGAGGCCGCCGTAGTAGCGGGGGCTCCCCGAGGAGACTATCGACCAGTCGCCGCCGCTCTCGCACTCGGCGACCTTGTCCCAGGTGGCGACGGAGGCGGCGGCCGCGGAGCCTGCGGTGGCGGCCAGGGCCGCCGTGGCCAGCGAGGCGGCGGCGCCGAGGGCGAGCACGCGGCTCAGCCGGGTGCGGACGCGCTGAACGGGCATGGGTGTTCCTTGGAGTGGGATCGGTTGACGGTCTGTCATCTGCCGGTGCGTGCGCCGGAAGGCGGCCGCGAGGTGCCCGGTACGGGATGCGTACCGGGCACCCGGGATCGGGACGGTCAGAGGGTGAGGTCGAAGGAGACCGCGGTGGCGCCGCCTGCGGTGCCGGGGATGGCGCTGTCGTGCCAGACCCCGGCCTCGGTGTAGATCTCGTGCAGCGCACCGTCCACGACGGCCTCCACGACGCGGTCGCCGGTGGGCTTGAGCTTGACCGAGACCGAGGTGACGGTGCCGCTCACCCCCGGAACGACGTTGTCCTGCCAGGCCCCGCTGGGGTCGGTGTAGATCTCGTGCAGCACACCGCCCTCGACCGCCTCGATCACCCGCTGCCCGGTGTTCCGGTTGATCGCGAACCCGAGCGTGCTGATGTTCCCGCCCACGCCCTGCACGACGTTGTCGACCCAGCCGTCGCCGTCGGCGTAGATCTCGTGCAGCGCACCGTTCACGACCGCCTCGATCACCCGCTGCCCCGACGGCTTGTAGGCGAAGCCCAGCGCGCTCACGTTGGCCACGCCCGGGATGACGTTGTCGTGCCAGCCGTCCCCGTCGGCGAAGATCTCGTGGATCGTCCCGCCCTCGATCGCCTCGACCACCCGGATCCCGGTGGTGGGGTTGTAGGCGAAACCGAGGGAGTCGATCGTCCCGGACACCGGAACGGCGTTGTCGACCCAGCCGTCGCCCTCGGAGTAGATCTCGTGCAGCGCACCGTTCTCCACCGCCTCGATCACCCGCCGGCCCGACGGGCTGTAGGCGAAGCCCAGCGCGCTCATGCTCCCCACGCCCGCCGCCACGTTGTCGTGCCAGCCGTCGGCGTCGGTGTACACCTCGTGCAGCACACCGCCCTGGATCGTCTCCAGCGTCCGGTTCTTCGCCACCGGCTTGGGGGGCGTCGTGGTCTGGTCGTCGACGATGCTGTTGTTGCGGACCGGCCGGTAGGGGTTGCCGCGGCCTCCCGGGAAGTAGGGGTACGGGATCTCGCGGTGGTGGACGCCGGTTCCGGTGAACTCGTACCCCATGTAGGCGGTGTGGGCGTCGTTGGTCCAGCGCTCGAAGAGGACGACGTGTCCGTCCCGCCCGGCTGCGTCGTTCAGCAGGGCATCGCCCGGCTTGAGGTCGTCCTTGCCGATCCTGGAGGCCACACCGGTGGGGACGTAGCTGGTGGTGTCCATCGAGTAGCTCAGCTTCCAGGCCATGGAGACGTACCCGGAGCAGTCCGTGCGGTAGCCCTGGTAGGAGCCCTCCCCGCTGTACCGCAGCCCCTGGTCGACCCACGAGGCCGCCCGGCTGATGACCTGACTGCGCGTCAGGCTCGGCGCGGTCACGTTGGGAGCGGCGAAAGCCCAGGAGGTGGCACCCTGACCACCACTCTGACCACCGGCCGGCAGGATCGGACCCTGGCCGGCGCCGCCCTTGTCCTCGTCGGCGGTCGCGTTCACGGGGGCGACACCCTGCGGCGTCGGTGCGGCCTGGGCCGGGACGGCGGCGAGGGCGGTGGAGGCAAGACCTGTTATCAGGAGAGCGGTGACAGCACGGGCGACGCGCTTGCCGGACATATAAAAACCCCTTGTACGGTCGGTGACTTCGAATTCCGGTGGATCAAGAAAGGCGGCAGCCGGGAAGAGCACGCCACACGTGCGGCGATGTGCATCTTCGATGGCCGACCCGCCAGGACGGTTCGCGCACGGCCCTGAGTTCCGGTTGCGCCGGACGCCGTACGTGAACGCCTCATCGAAGGTATGGCAGCGCGGAGTTGGGCCCGGTGCGGAGCTGCACAGCCTTCAGACCCGAGCGGTACCGAAGTGCACAGTGATCCCCACGGCTTGACGCCTCGCGTATACGATCCACCGGGGGGAGATCAAATGCAGAGCGATATCACTTCGGACTTTTCGCCATCAGCGGTGCGCACCGGGCGCGCCGACGACGTCCTGGCCATGCATCACGCCGGCCGCAGGGGCGGGACGTCGCAGGTGCTCCGCTGGCTGGCCGGCCGCACCGGGGCCGACGTCTTCCTGATGAACCCTTCAGGCGACGGGGCCGGCGCAGGAGCGTTCCCGTCGGACGACACCGCCCGGACCTTGTGCCGGCGCGGAGCCGACGACGTCGACCGCCGGGGGTTGCGGTCCGCGGTCATCGACCAGGGCGACCTCACCTGCTTCGTCCTCGTCCTCGACGACGACCGCGGCCTCCGCGCCCCCCTCCTCACGGCGGTGGCACACCGGCCCGCAGCTCCCGAACTCCCGGTCCTGCTCGCGGATGCCGTGTCCATCCTCAGCCTCACCTGGCAGGCCGAGGACGCACGGCGAAGCCGGCACCGGCTCCGCACCGCGGACACCAGGACCAGGGAGGCGGTGCTGCGCCTCCTGATGGGCGGTCAGACGCACACCGCCCAGGACGTCGCGCAAGCACTCCGGCCCACCCTGCCCGAGGTGGTGCAGATGTACGTCGTCCACGGGCCGCGCGAGGCACGCACCGGACTGACGCTCCGGATCACCGAGACGTGCCGTGACGCGTGGATCGTGCCCTGTCCCGTCTACGACGACCACCTGCTCGTCCTCGCACCCCCGGTCCCCGGCAAGAGCGCCGGCCTCCCGCCATGGGCGAGCCATGGTGCGGCAGCCGACGGCCTCCGGATCGGGGTCAGCAACCCCGTCCACTTACGGGAGACGGCCACCGGCTACGCGCAGGCGTCCCACGCCCTGGCCGCCGCACGCCACGGCACCGGCCGGCTGTCCACCTTCGCCGGAGAACCGGACCTCGCGCTCACCATCGGCGCCGGCGTGACGGCATGGTCCGACGCGTTCCTCTCCCCGGTGCGGTCACATCGCCCCAGGCGCACCCAGGATCCGGACAGCGCGCAGCTGCTGGCCACCGCCACCTCGTGGCTGCGGTTCTCCTCCGGGGCCGCCGCCTCGCTGAACATCCACCGCAACACGCTGGCCGCACGCCTGGCCCACCTCCAGGAGCTGCTCCGGCTGGACCTGACCAGGCTCGCCGACCAGTCCGCCCTGGCCCTCGCCCTCCGGGCGGCCGCCGGCGGCACCACGTCCCGGACGGGTGACGGCGGCACCGGAGAGGGCCGGCCGACGCCGTCCCTGGACGAGCTCCTGGCCCTCCCGCACGTCGTGTCCTGGGCGCACCGGCAGTTCCACCCCCTGCAGGCGCCCGGCACCGCGGCCCCGGTCGCGGGGACGATCGACACCTGGCTGCACCTGGACGCGCGCATCGGCCCCACCGCCGAAGCGCTGTCCGTCTCGGTGTCCGCCGTCCGCAAGCGGCTGGCACGCGCCGAGGAGCTCCTGCAACGCTCCCTGACCCGCCCCCCGACCGTCGTCCACGACCTCTGGCTCGCCCGGCGGGCCCTCGAACTGGCCGAACGACGGCCGGAGGACCTGCCGAGCGTCCCTGCCGCTGTAGGCGGACCCTAGGCCGAACTCGCCCGCACCACCAGCTCGGTGGCCAGCACCTCCCCCGCGGCGGGCACCGGCTCGCCGCGGACCTGGGCGAGCAGCCGCCGGACCACCCGGCTCTGCGCGGGCGCGCTGCGCGGCGGCGGCCTGGTGACCGTGGCCAAGACCACCGGCACCGCGGCCCGGTTCATCCACCCGGACGCCA
>NZ_JBEYVJ010000465.1:0-4797 GCF_040643935.1 Kitasatospora sp. NPDC047058
CGTGGGACCAGGTCCGGATGCTGCCCGCGCCCCACAGCAGGTAGGGCGCCAGTGCCGCCGCACCGGACACCGCGCCGAGGGCGCCCAGGGCGAGCACCGCGCCCACGGAGGGTCGCGGCCCGCGCCACACCAGGGCCAGGATCGGCAGCAGCGCCAACGTCAGCACACTGCCCGCCAGCACCCCGGGCACCGACCACAGGAGTTCCCCGCCGCACAGCCAGGCCGCGAGCAAAAGCCATACCAGGCACAAGAACTGACGGAGCGCCAGTACGACGCCGAGCCGCGCAGGGTCGGACCGGTCGGTGACGACCCGCCGGACGCCGGTGGCCGCGAAGACCGCCGCGCAGCCGGCGACCACCGCCACCGGGAGCCCCAGCGGCCAGCGGCGCGGCTCGTCGGACGGCGGGGAGGGCGGGGACGGCGGGCGGACCGGGTACGGCCGGAGCTCCCAGATGCCGTCCTGGTCGCCGCGGACCAGTCCGCTCCCCGGGTAGTGGGCGAGCACCGCCCAGCCGCCCGGCGCGGTGAGGACGAGGAGCTCGGCGGGGTACAGCGACCGGTCCACGGTCGGCGAGGGGGAGGGTGCGGGGGGCCAGGGCGGGGTCGTGACGTCCGTCGGCGGGGCCGGCGGCGGGGGCAGCCAGCGGCGCCGGGCCGGGCCGGGGTCGAAGGCCTCGCACCAGGTGCTGCCGCCGTCCTCGCTCTCCTCGACGGGCGAGGTGGCGTCCAACAGCCGGAAGCAGTGCCGCAGGTCGGCGGGGACGCAGGCCCCGCCCTTCCACCGGTTCATGCGCCAGCCTGGTGTGTCGGCCGAGTCCCGCTTCAGCAGGATCCAGGTCGCACCTCCGTCCCGGGTCGTAAACCGGTCGGCCGAGGTGTCCAGGACCGGTGCCCCGCTGCCGTCCTGCCAGAGCATGGGCGACCAGCCCTGGGCCGCCGACGTGGCGACCATCGCGGCCACGGCCAGCGGCACCCCGGCCACCGCGAGCCACTGCCACGGCCGGCGCGCCACCCGGGCCCTGGTCCACAGCCACCAGCTCACCGCGAGCAGCGGCAGCGCCACCAGGTCGGTCGGATCCCCCTCGATCCGGCTCGGCACACCGCTCGCCGACCAGATCCGGGAGGCCAGCTCGCCACCGGCCGGGCCGGACTTGGCCACCGTGAAGGTGACCGCGGTGACGGCCAGTCCGACCAGCGCGGGCCGGTCCCCGCGCAGGCGGAGCAGCGGGGTCAGCAGGAAGGCCACCACCACCGGCGCGACCAGCATCCAGGCCAGGTCGCTGAGCTTCCCGGCGAGCAGCGTGCCGGGCCAGATCCGCTTGCCGGCGTGGTCGTTGAACAGCAGCACGAGCACCGCGACGAGTGTGCCCGGATGCCCCGCCCAGCGCGCGACCGCCCGCAGTGCGGCCCGTTCCCCCGTTCGCCCCATGCCCACGAGTCTTCCCCGCCCCGGACACGACAAGGCCATGCCGGGGTCACGCCCCGGGCACGATGCTCCGGATGCCCAGTGGGCGCGGGTCGTTGACAGCCCGTCACGCAGGTCGGTCTAATGCGGGTGCCGTACGGGCGGTCGGAGTCCGCGCGGCCCACCGACCGTTTCGGGCTGTCCCCGGGGAAGCAGGGCGTCATGGGTGCGGACACCGCGGAGGCCGGGGACGCGGCGGAGCCCGCCGGAACGGCCGCGCGGAGGGCCGAAGGGACGGCCGAACGGATGGCCGCGCTGTACGAGCGCGACGAGGCCTGCCGGGCGCTGGGCATCGCGCTCGACGAGGTGTCCGCGGGGCGGGCGCGGATGCGCATGACGGTGGCTCCGGCCATGGTGAACGGCCACGGCATCGCGCACGGCGGCCACCTCTTCCTGCTCGCCGACGCGGCGTTCTCCTACGCCTGCAACAGCTACGGCCCGGTGACGGTCGCCCAGGCCGCGCAGATCACCTTCCTCGCGCCGGCGGCGGTCGGGGACGAGCTGACCGCCGAGGCGGTCGAGCGGGTCCGGTCCGGGCGGTCCGGGATCTACGACGTGACGGTGCGCGACGCCGCGGGCAAGGTGATCGCGGAGTTCCGCGGGCAGAGCGTGATGCTGGCCGGGAAGCCGCAGGCCGGCTGACCGGGCGGCCGGACGGGCTCCCCGGCTCTCCCCCACCCGGCCGCCCGGCCACCAGTGCGCCGGTGCACCGCGGTGCGCCGGTTCAGGCCGGCGGGCGCTCGTCGACCACCTGCTGCAGCTTGCCGGTGCGCGGGTTGGTGGTGAGCGCGGAGCGCGGCACCCACTCGACGGTGAGGTGGTGGATCGCCCCGGCCGCCACCTCGTCGGGGTAGAGCGGCCGGGCCCGGTACACGGCCTCGACCAGGCGCTCACCGAGCCCGGGCGGGGGTTCCTCGGTGCAGCCGAGCCGCAGGATCAGGCCGTCCTTGCCGTCCCAGCGGCGCTGGACCAGCTGCATGCCGGAGATGGCCCCCGCCGCGTCGTTGGCGACCAGGACGGCGCGCAGCTCCTCGGTCGGCATGGCCACCGTGCCGACCCGGGCGCCCTCGGCCGAGCGGCCGACCAGCCGGAACCTCCGGCGTTCGGTGTCGGTCCATTCGGCGCGGTCACCGGTCGGGTAGCGCAGGATCGGCATCAGGGTGCGGAACAGGTTGGTGACCACGACCCGGCCGGGCGTCCCGGGGGTGGTGACCGGCTCGCCGGTCACGTCGTCGACCAGTTCCACCACGGTGCGGTTCGGGAACGCCTCGTGCACCCGGACGTCGTCGCCGGGCACCGGGGCGCCGACCAGCCCGGCGTCCACCGAGGCGTAGCCGATCGAGGCGACGGCCGCTCGGGGGAAGGCCCGGGAGAGGATCGGGCGCAGGTCGGCGAAGAGCAGGTCCCCGCCGAAGAGCAGCAGTTCGACGCGCTCGGCGGCCCTGCCGTGCCGGACCAGGTGCTCGGCGACGGAGCTCAGCTTCATCGGCTCGCCGGCCAGCACGTCGACGCCGAAGTCCTCGATCAGCGCGGCCACGTAGGCGTCGGGGGCGGCGCCGACGGGCAGCCGGACGTTGTCCACCGGCGCGTGGTGCAGGGCGTTCTCGATGTAGAGGAAGCCGCCGTACAGCTCGCCGGCGCAGAACAGGTTGGCCACCCGGTGTCCGGGGCGCAGGCCGGCCTGCACCAGGCCCGCGCCGAAGGCGGTCACCGAGTCGGCGTGCTCGGTGCGCGTCCAGGGGGAGAACTTGGGGACGCCGGTGGTGCCGCCGGTCTTGTAGACGCCGGCGTCCAGCAGCGGTCCGGTGAGCAGCCGGTTGTCCGGCCAGGTGTTGGCGGCCCAGAAGGCGGCCTGCTCGATGACGGGGAGCCGGCCGAGGTGCTCGACCCGAGCCGGGAGGCCGCGGTAGAGCTCGGCGTAGAAGGGTGAGTTGCGCCGGGCGAAGGCGACCAGCTCGGGCAGTGGTGTAGCGGGCACGGGCTCTCCTGTGGTGAGGTCAGCCGGACAGCCCCTGAGGGCGGCCGATCCAGGTGTTCGCGAGGGTCTGGACGGTGGCGCCGTCCGGGTCGGCGAGTTTCTGTTCCAGGTACGCGGCGGCCCAGGCGTTGGTGGGTACCCGGAAGGCGGGCCGTTCGGCGCGCAGGGTGCGGACGACGACCTCGGCGACCTCGCGGGCCGGCTGCCCGGCCGCCTCCCAGCCCTGGCCGCCGACCCAGGCCAGGTAGTCGGCGAAGGTGGGCGCGTACGGGCCGGAGGCGGCCTGGACGGTCGTGCGGTCGATGTCCGGGAAGACGCCGAACCGGGTGTCGGGCACGTAGCCGGGGACGACGACGGAGACCCGCACGCCGTGGGCCGCCGCCACCGGGGCGAGGCTCTCCATGAACCCCTCGACGGCGAACTTCGCCGCGCAGTAGGCCTCGTTGAAGGGCTGGCCGACCACGCCGTGCACGCTGCCGATGGTCACCAGCCGGCCGGCCGTCGCGCGCAGCAGCGGCAGTGCGGCGCGGCTGACGGCGATGACGCCGAAGAAGTTCACCTCCAGGTTGGCCCGCAGCGCGGCCATGGTGGACATCTCCAGCGTCGGGTCGGAGTTGGAGACGCCGGCGTTGTTGACCAGCGCGTCGAGGCGTCCGTGGGTCTCGGCGACGCCGGCCAGGCAGGCGGCCACGGAGCCGGCGTCGGTGACGTCGAGCCGGCGGACGTCCAGGGTGACGCCGGCCCGCCCGGCCGCTTCGGTGAGCTCCCGGGCGCGGGCCGGTTCGCGCAGCGTGGCCACCGTGGTGAACCCGGCCCGGGCGGCGGCGACGGCGGTGGCCAGGCCGATCCCGGAGGAGCTGCCGGTGATCAGGACGACGGGCGCGCTCACCGGGCCGGCTCCGTCAACTCCGGCTCCGCACCGGAGGGTTCCGGCTTCGCGGCGGCATCCAGCCGCGGCTGGATGCCGAGGGCGGGCAGGAAGGAGCAGGCGGCCAGCAGGGTGCCGCCGACCATGGTCCAGCGGGCCGCGTCCAGGATGCCCAGGGGGCCGGTGAGCACCGAGACGGCCAGCCCGCCGGCCAGTGCGGCCAGCGGGATGACGCCCCAGGTGACGGTCCGGAACGCCGCGTGCATCACGCCCTGGTGCTCGGCGGACATCCGGGTCTGCCGGATGGGGGCGCTGCACACGTTGATGCAGGACATGAAGAAGCCGTAGCAGCCCATGGTCACGGCGATCACCGGCCCGGCCGGCAGCGCGGGCGCGGCCAGCACGCCGAGTCCGACCAGGCAGTGCAGCAGCAGCGACCAGGCGAGTGTGCGTCCCAGGCCGAACCGCCCGCCGGCCCGCGGCGCG
>NZ_JBEYVJ010000466.1:0-4790 GCF_040643935.1 Kitasatospora sp. NPDC047058
TTCACCGGCCGGCTGGCCCACTACACCGGGCTGATCGCGGCCGGGCGGCCGGTCGCCGTGCACGCCGAGCCGCAGCCGACCTCCTTCGTCCACCACGAGGAGATCGCCGCCGCGCTCGCGCAGGTGGCCGCCTCGTCGGCGACCGGGCCGGTGAACGCCAGCTCGCCCGAGCCGCTCGACGTGGTCGCGCTGTGCGAGCTGGTCGCCGACCGCCTCGGCACGACCGCCCGCTACCGGGAGGCGGCGGGCCCGGACGCCTCGCCGTTCTCCTTCGACCGCTGGTACCCGATGGACCAGCGCCGCGCCGCCGGGCTCGGGCTGCACTTCTCGCCGACGGCCGACTGGCTGTCCGCCGCCGTCGCCGAGGCCGTCACCACCCACGGAAAGGCTGCCTGACCATGGAACAGCGCTTCATCGGCGACACCCCGGTCGGCGCGATCGGGCTCGGCGCGATGCCGCTCTCGGTCGAGGGCCGGCCCGACGAGCACCAGGCCCTGGTCACCCTGCACGCCGCGCTCGACGCCGGCGTCACCCTGCTCGACACCGCCGACTCCTACCACTGGCACGCCGGCGAACTCGGTCACAACGAAGAGCTGGTGGCCCGTGCCCTGGCCGCCCGGCCGGCCGCCGACCGCGCGGCGGTGCTGGTCGCCACCAAGGGCGGCCGCGGCCGGCCCGGTGACGGCTCCTGGACGGTCGACGGCCGGCCGGAGCACCTGCGGCGGGCCTGCGAGGGCTCGCTGCGGCGGCTCGGCGTCGAGGCGATCGGCCTCTACCAGCTCCACAAGCCCGACCCGTCGGTCCCGTGGGCGGAGTCCGTGGGGGCGCTGCGCGGGCTGCTGGACGCCGGGAAGATCCGCGCGGCGGGCATCTCCAACGTGGACGAGGAACAGATCCTGACGGCCCGGGAGATCCTCGGCCCCGGCCTGGTCTCGGTGCAGAACCGCTTCTCGCCGGCCGTCCGCACCTCCGAGCCGGAGCTCCGGCTCAGTGAGCGGCTCGGCCTGGCCTTCCTGCCGTGGAGCCCGCTGGGCGGGCTGTCCCGCAGCGTGCTGGACGACCCGGCGGACACCACGGCCGAGACCAGCGCCTTCCACCGGATCGCCGCCGTCCGGGGCGTCTCGCCGCAGCAGATCGGCCTCGCCTGGCTGCTGGCCCTCTCCCCCGCCGTCGTGCCGATCCCCGGCGCCCGCCGCCCCGGCACTATCCGCGACTCCGCCGCGGCCGCCGGCCTCGTCCTCGAACCGGCCGAACTCGTTGCCCTTGCGGAGCCGTTGAGCACGGCCGAGGCGCCGGCGGGGTGAGCAACCCGTGGGTGCGCACCCCGGGCCGGCGCCCCGTGCTCCGGAGGTCAGTTCTGCTCTTCGGCCCGGACGACGGCGTCGATCCGGTGCTGGAGGGCGTCGGCCTCGGCGCGGGCCTTCCGGGCCGCCCCGTGCTCGCCGAGCCGGTCCAGGGTGGCGGCCTTGGCCCGCAGGTCGGCGGCCTCCTGCCGCATCGCCGGCAGGTCGTAGGACACCGAGCCGCGGGTGGCCGGGCGCGGGGTGGTGGCCTGGGCCGACTGGTCGGTCTGGACGGACTGGTCGGACGGCTTGACGGCACAGATCGCGCTGACGCCGCCCGGGCCGAACAGCGAGCCGCCGAGCAGTGTGTTCAGCACACCCCGGCAGGCGGCGGCCTCCTCGGGCGTCTTGGGCCCGTTGTCGGCCACGGCCGGCTGGGCGAGCAGGAGCGGCGCGGCCAGCGCCAGGACGGAACAGGCCAGGCGGGCGGCGGACTTCAGCGGGGCGGACGTGCGTGGGGACATGACGGACCCTCCGGGGAAAGGCGATGGACGAGCCATCCCTATCCGACGGGCGGGCCCCGGCGGCGGACGCTCCGCCGTCCGTGGGCGTGTCAGCGCGCCGTTCCCCGCCGCCGGCCACGCCCGCTGACAACCGGCGGCAGCCCCCGTGCCCGATCACGACCGGCAACGCCCCGGATCGCGGCCGGCACTCAGTACCCGCCGAAGCCGAAGTAGCTGTGCCCACCGGTGAACCCGCCGGTGCCGGAGCCGCCCGTGCCGCCGATGCCACGGAAACCGGACCCGGTCGACCGCGGGCCCGGCAGCACCGGCCGCGGACCGGACGGACCGTCCGCCCACCCGTGCCGGGTCACCTCGCGCCACCACTGGCCGAAGGCGACGGTGACGCCCTGCGCCCGGCACTCCTCCTCGACGGCGGCGCGCGCCGCGTCGTCCCACCGGAACTGCGCCGCCACGGCTCCCGGCTCACCGGCCAGGGCGAACAATGCGTCCTCCAACTCCCGCGCAGTCAAAGGATCCTGAGGCTCATCCGCGGAATCCCCGACCGGACCGGCGCCGACTTGGCCCACCCGGACCTCCGCGCCGTCCACCGTGTACCGCCACACCCGCTGCGCGGCCACCTCCTCCAGCACGGCACGGCGGCGCCGGGCCTCCTGCTCCCGGGCCAGCTGGGCCTGCCGCCGGACCTCACGCTGCTCGGCCACCCGCCGGTCCAGCTCCTCGCGCACCGGCCGGTACGCCTCGGCCGCGCGCTCCGCCTCCGCCACGAAGGCCCGCTGGGCGCGCTCCGACCGCTCGACGGCCCGCCGCTTCCAGCCGGGCCACCGACGCGGGGCACCGAGTCCGTGCCAGAACCCCGAACTCTCCACGAGGTCCACCTTCACCCCCGCGGCACTGCCGCCGTGCGCCCGGTACAGCTCCTCCAACGCCCGTGACAGCGAGGTGAGATAGGCCCGCGCCGCCTCCTCCCACCGCTCCTGCTCCGCCGCCGAGCACGGCACCGCCTCGCCCCAGGACGGACTGATCCGGTAGACCTGGGCCACCTCCGGCAGCTCCACCGAGGCGACCGGCTCGAACCGGCCTCCGCAGCGCCGCTGCGCGTCGAGCCGCACACCGTCCAACCGGACCTTGACCTCGGTGACCGCCATCGCGCCGCCCTCCCGTCCGCCGAACCCGCTCACTCACCATAACCGTGCGCACACCCTCCGCGTCAGGCCTCGGTCAGCGGTCCGGGCAGCCGCGTTGCGCACGGCCGTCGCGACGCAGGCGTCCGGGGGTGTCGTGCCCCGGGGCCGTCGATGTGATGCGCCTCACTGCCCGGGCGCCGAAGCCCTGGCATGCGCGATCATGACCGGATGGACGCTCGTTTCCTCGGCATCGCCGAGCTGGTCGAAACCCCGGCCGTGGCAGTCGTGGTCGACGTCATGCGCGCCTTCACGGTGGCCGCCTGGGCCTTCGGACAGGGGGCGGAGAAGATCGTTCTCGCCGGGTCGCTCGACGAGGCCCTGGCGCTCAAGGCCCGCCACCCGGACTGGGTGGCGCTCAAGGACGGCCCGCCCGCGCCCGGCTTCGACCTGGTCAACTCCCCCGGCCTGCTGCGGTCTGCCGACCTCCGCGGCCGGACGGTGGTGCAGAAGACCACGGCGGGGACGGTCGGCGCGCTCGCGGTGAAGGACGCGTCGCTGGTGCTGTGTGCGAGCTTCGCGGTGGCGGAGGCCACGGCCGGGCTCCTGCGGACCCGCGGGTGCGACGGCGTCACGTTCGTGGTGACCGGCGAGGACGGACGGGCCGACGAGGATCTGGCGTGCGCCCAGTACATCGCCGGGCGGGCCGCCGGTGCCGGGACGGATGCGGCCGGGTTCCTCCGCCGCGCCGGCACGTCGCGCGCCGCCGCCGAGCTGACGGAGGGTGTGCGTGAGGGCGCCCATCCCGACGACGTCGCGCTCTGCCTCGAACTCGACCGGTTCCCCTTCGCCATGGTGGCGACCGCGGAGGACTCGCTCATGGTCCTCCGCCCGACGCACCGGGAGACGGCATGACCGACTTCGACGCCGTCGGGACCGTCCGGCTGCTGCAACGGCTCGCCGAGGAGTCCTCGGGGCTGATCACGCTCGACGCGGGCATCGACGACGCCCGGATGGACGGCTGGCCGGTCCCGGTGCCCGAGGACGTCCGGGTGCTGCTGCGGGCGGTCGGGGGCGTGCGGGTCATGGTCTCGCGCTCCGTCCAGAACGGCCACACCTCCTACGAGCACCTCGACTTCGCGCATCCCTACAACGCGGGCCGGTACGCCGGCTGCGACACGAGCTGGTACCTGGACCACGCCGGCGGCACCGGGAGCCACTGGTTCCTCTACACCGACCACGGCGACGGCCACACCTACGTGGACGTGGACCGGGCCACCGGGGCGTGGGGGCCGGTCTTCCAGTTCTGGGACGGCACCGACACCGTCCGCATGGCGCCGTCCCTGCCCGCCTGGCTCGACGGGCTCGCGGACTGCGCACGGCGCGCCTTCGCCGACACCGGCACGGCGGCCACTGACCCGGACACCGCTGCGGCACCGGATCCGGCCGGACCCGACCCCGCCACCGTCGACGCCTTCGGCAGGAGCTTCGGCGAACACTGGTGGGACCTGGACCGGCACGCCACCACCGTGGCCCCGGTCACCGCACCCGAGGCCCGGGCCGCCGCCGACCCGGTCCTGCGGGAGGCGGCCGCCGGCCTGCCCGACGACGCCCTGCTCGCCGACCTCCGCCCGGTCACCGGCCCCGCCCGGGTCGACTTCCCCCTCGCCTACCCCTGCCGCTACACCCGGCACTCCGGCGGCGCCGTCCTCATCGCCGTCCCCTGGGAGATCGACTGAGCCTCCGCCAGCCGGGCGCGCGGCAGCGGCGTCACGCCTCCGTGCAGGACGCCCCGGGCGAGGCGAGCACCTTCGCAGCGCACGCATGCCCCTGGGCGGCGGCCGTGCGCAGGTCACCGCCGG
>NZ_JBEYVJ010000467.1:0-4789 GCF_040643935.1 Kitasatospora sp. NPDC047058
GCCCGGACCCGGCCGAGCTGGAGCGGCAGCGGGCCCAGTGGCGGGCCGAGCTGGCCGGCGTCCCGGAGCTGGCCTACCCGGGCCGGCCGGCCCCGGGCGCGTCGGCGGTGCCCCGGTCCCTGGTGTTCCCCCTGGGCGACGACGTCTCCGAGAGGGTCGACCGGTGTGCGGCGGCGCACGGGACCACCCCGTACGCCGTCCTGTTGGCGGCGTACGGGCGGGCGCTGGCGGAACTCTGCGGGCAGGACGACCTTGCGGTGGGAACCCCGGTCGCGCTGCGCGGGGACCCGGGCCTGGAAGGCGCCGTGACCTGCCTGATCGACGTGGTCTGCATGCGGCTCCGGTTCGACCGGGAGGCGGCGGGTCCGGCGGACCTGACGCGTGTCGCCGCCACGGTGCGAGCGGCCTTCGGGGCGCAGGACGTCCCGTTCGGCGAGGTGGTGGAGCTGGTGAACCCGCCGCGGGGTGCCCGCCCGCCGCTGTTCCAGAACATGTTCGCGCTACAGAACAACGCGAGCCCGGTGCTGGCGCTGCCCGGTGCCCGCGCCGTCTTCGAGCGACCGGAACCGTTCGGGCTGCCCACCGAGCTCGTCGCCGAGGTGCGGCCGGGCGACGGGGGAGGAGCGCGGCTGGTGGTCGGCTTCCGGCCGGACCGGGTCCCGGACGGGTTCGCCGCACGGCTGGGTGCCCAATTCATGGACGCTCTCGACGTGCTGACGCTGCCTCACGAAGCCCAGGCTTCGCAGGAGTGATCCCTTGACAATCAGGAGGGTTGCTAAGAGTATGAATATCAGAGTGGTTGATCCATGCGATCAGCCCGATGCGCGGCGACGGCCCTTCGAGTGAGGCCGGCCGGCCGCCGGGTTCGTGGAGGCCGCCGGTTCCGTCCGGCGGCCCCGGGCCCCGCCCTTCTTTTCCCTCCTTGCCCAGGCTTTCCCTTCGGGTCGACCGTCCTTCCCGCACCGGGGAGTTGACGCCTGAGCCGCCGTGCGGCGGCCCGATCCGGGCACGAGCCGATGCAGACCACAGAGCGGATGGGTTCCACGTGGAAGACGTCAGCGCCGTACCGGAGTCCGGTTCCGACATCGCCGTGATCGGACTCGCCGGGCGCTTTCCCGGCGCCCCGGACACGGGCCGGTTCTGGCGCAACCTCCGCGAAGGGGTCGAGTCCGTCGGCTTCTTCGACGAGGACGAACTGGCCGCGGCCGGCGTCCCGGTGGAGTTGTCCCGGCAGGCGGACTACGTGCGGGCGGGCGCCCGGACCGAGGGCATCGACCTCTTCGACGCGGAGTTCTTCGGCTACACCGCGCGCGACGCGACCATCATGGACCCGCAGCACCGGGTGTTCCTGGAGACGGCCTGGGAGGCGCTGGAGAACGCCGGCCACAGCCCGAGCGGGCTCGGCGGGACGACCGTCGGCGTCTTCGGCGGGGCGGGCACCAGCGCCTACCTGCCCCACGTGTTCGCCAACCTGCAGGCGGGCGCGACGATCGGGGCCTCGAACGTCGGGCTCGGCAACGAACTCGGCTTCCTGACCACCCGGGTGTCCTACAAGCTCGACCTGCACGGGCCGAGCGTCCCGGTACACACCGCGTGTTCGAGCTCGCTGGTCGCCGTCCACCTGGCCTGCCAGAGCTTGCTGAACTACGAGTCGGACCTCGCGCTGGCCGGTGGCGTGTCGTTCAAGACCGCTCCGCTGAAGGGGTACCGCTACCAGGAGAACGGCATCCTCTCGCCGGACGGCCACTGCCGCCCGTTCGACGCCGGCGCGCGGGGCACGGTCTTCAACAACGGCGCCGGGGTCGTCGTGCTCAAGCGGCTCGCGGACGCGCTGGCCGACCGGGACACCGTGCACGCGGTGATCAAGGGGAGCGCGGTCAACAACGACGGTGCCACGAAGGCGAGTTTCACCGCGCCCGGGGTCACCGGGCAGTCCGCGGTCGTGCTGGAGGCGTTGGAGGTCGCGAACGTGGCGGCCGACAGCATCGGCTACCTGGAGGCGCACGGCAGCGGCACCAGGATCGGCGACTCCATCGAGATCGACGCGCTGACCCGGGCGTTCCGCCGGAGCACCGACCGCACGGACTTCTGCGCGATCGGATCGGTCAAGTCCAACATCGGCCACCTCGACGCCGCCGCCGGCATGGCGGGCCTGATCAAGACCACGCTGGCGCTGCGCCACCGGATGCTGCCGCCTACGCTCCACTTCACCGTGCCGAACCCGGACATCCGGTTCGAGACCACGCCCTTCCGCGTGCAGCGCGAGCTGACGCCCTGGGAGCCGGGCGACGGGCCGCGCCGCGCCGGTGTCAGCGCCTTCGGATTCGGCGGCACCAACGCCCACGTCGTGGTCGAGGAGGCGCCGCCGCCGCCCGCCCCGGAGCCGGCCCGCCCCTCCCAGCTGCTGGTGCTGACGGCCCGTACACCGCAGGCCCTGGAGCAGGCCACCGACCGGCTCGTCGAGCACCTGCGCACCGAGCCGCAGGCGCTGGTGGACGTCGCGTACACGCTGTCCCGGGGCCGTGAGCACTTCCCGCACCGCCGGGCCGTCGTGGCCGCCTCACCGGAGGACGCCGCCGCGGCGCTCGGGCGGCGGGACCCGGCCGCGGTCACCAGCGGCCTCGCGGCCCCGGCCGCGCCGAAGGTCGCGATGCTCTTCTCCGGCCAGGGCGCCCAGCACCCTGGCATGGCCCGCGAACTGTACGGGACCCAGCCGGAGTTCCGCGCCGCTCTGGACCGTTGTGCCGCGCCACTGGAGAACGTCCTCGGCCTGGACCTGCGCGAGCTGGCCGTCTGCCCCGACGACGACGAACGGGCGACGGAGCTGCTCGGCCGGACCGAGGTCGCCCAACCTGCCCTGTTCGCCGTCGAGTACGCCCTGGCCCGGCTCTGGACGTCGTGGGGCGTGGCCCCGGACGCGATGATCGGCCACAGCCTGGGCGAGTACGTCGCCGCCACGCTGGCGGGCGTCTTCGAACTCGACGACGCCCTGCGCCTGGTGGCTCTGCGCGGCGCGCTGATGCAGCGGCAGTCGGACGGCGGCATGCTGAGCGTCTCCGCCGAGCGGGCGACCCTGGCCGCCCGGCTGCCCGCGGAGCTGACCCTCGCGGCGCACAACGGTCCGACGGACTGCGTGGTCGCCGGTGCGCCGGAGCCGCTGGCGGCCTTCGCCGCGGAACTGGCCGGCGAGGGGATCGCCGCCAGGCCGCTCGCCACCTCCCGCGCGTTCCACTCGCCGCTGATGGCGCCGATGGTGGACGAGTTCGTCGCGGCGGTCGCCCGGGTGCCGATGCGGGAACCGCGGCTGCCGTTCGTCTCGAACGTCACCGGCACCTGGATCACCCCCGACCAGGCTGTCGACCCGCGGTACTGGGGGCGGCACGTCGTCGCCACCGTGGAGTTCGCCCGGGGCGTGGCCACCCTGGCGGAGGACGAGGACACCGTGTTCCTCGAAGTGGGCCCGGGGCAGACCCTCCGCAGCCTCGTCTCGCGTCAGCTCGCCGACGCCCCGCACCGGACGGTGGTCGGCTCACTTCCGCACCCGCGCGAGGCCCGGGGGGCGCTCCCCGCCGCGCAGCGGGCCCTCGGGCTGCTCTGGCAGGCCGGGGTGCGGCCCGACTGGCAGGCCTACCACGCGGCGGAGAACCCCGTCCGGGTGCCGCTGCCCACCTACCCTTTCGAGCGGAAGCGGTTCTGGCTCGACCCCGCGCCAGCACCGGCCGCCGCGGCACCGGCGGAGTCCGCGCCGCACCCCCTGCTCGACGAACTCCTGGTCCACACCGTCGACGAGGCCGTCTTCCGGACGACCTTCGACCTCGACCGGCACTGGGTGCTCAGCGAGCACCGGATGCTCTCCGAGGCCATCGTCCCCGGCACGACGTACCTGGAGATGGCCCGCGCCGCGGGATCCGTCCTGCTGGGCGCGCAGGTGAGCGCGGTCGGCGAGGTGGAGTTCCAGGTCCCGCTGCTCGTCACCGCGGGTCGCCCGCGGGTCGCCCACACCATCGTGCGGGCCGACGAGGACGGTGGCGTGCGGTTCCGGGTCGTCAGCCACGACCCGACGGCGGTGCCGGGCCGGCAGTGGACCGAGCACGTCCACGGCCGGGTCGCCGCGGACACCCCGCCGCCCCCGCCGCGGGCCGACCTCACCGCCCTCGCCGCCGGGTGCACGCTGGCCACCCTGGACGGCGCGCAGCTGCAGGCCGGGCACCGGGCGATGGAGTTCGGCAGCCGCTGGCAGGAGAGCCTGCGCACGGTCGACGTCGGGGTGCTCCGCGCCCTCGGCCGACTGGAGCTGCCCGCCAGGTTCGCGGCGGAGACCGCGGAGCACGTGCTGCACCCGGCGCTGCTGGACCTGGCGACCGGCTTCCACCAGTGGGCCCTGTACGACGGCGAGCGGACCGGGGAGGAGGCCGACCCGGACTTCTACCTGCCGCTCGCCTACGACCGGTTGACGATCCACGGGCCGATGCCGGCGAAGTGTGTCAGCGTCATCGAGCCGGCCGCCGGCTTCCGGCAGACCGGCGAGATCCGCAAGGTCGACGTCCTGGTCTGCGCGACCGACGGCACCCCCGTGCTGGAGGTCCGCGGCTTCACCGCGAAGCGGGTCAACAGCGCCCGCCGCACGATCCGCCAGGCCCGGGCCGCCGCCCTGCACCACACGCTGGAGTGGGTGCGCGAGGCGCGGCCCGCGCAGCCCCGGCGCGAGGTCCGCGACGTGCTGGTGGTCGGGGCCCCGTCGGCGCTGCTGGACTCCACGGCCGCCGGCCTGGCCGCGGCCGGTGCGGCG
>NZ_JBEYVJ010000468.1:0-4764 GCF_040643935.1 Kitasatospora sp. NPDC047058
CCGGCGTCGACCAGGTCGTGGTACGCGGCCTCGAAGGCGGTGTTGGCGGCCTGCGCCTTCTCCTCCGCGCCGAACAGGTGCCGGAAGTGTTCAGGTCAGGCGGTGTTCCGGGGCGTCCGGCCGTCGTCACCGAACGGGCCGTCCCCCCGGCCCCGTTCCCAATCGCGGTGGAGGAGGTGACGGGTCATCGCGCCGTCGCAGTTGGCGGCGGCCAGCCGACGCAGCAGGGCGCCCAGGCGGACGGTGAGCGGACGTGCCCAGGAACGCAGGACGGCCTCGGCCCGGGCGTCGAGGCGGACGACGGCGGCGCCGAGGGCCCGTGGGCCCCGGGCGAGTGCGGCGATGGTACGGGCGGTCGGCCGGAGGACGGCCCGGGCGGATCGGGCGAAGCGGTTCACGGGGGTGCAACGTGCCGTCCACCGGTCCGGTTGTGGCACAGGTACCCGCTTCCTGGGGTGAACGCCGCGGCGCGAGCCCCCATGCCGTCCGCGCTCCTCGGAGTGCCCCCGTTGGCGGGGGGAGCGCGGCCGGGCCGGACACCGACCGTCAGCGGGTCAGGATCACGAGGTGGTCCAGCGCTGGTTGGCGTAGGTGTGGCAGCGCCACAGCCGGAGCGGCACCATGGATGAACGAGGGGATCTTCAGAGCCTGGTCACCAGGACGCCGTTGAGCAGGCCCCAGGCGGCGCCCGACGGCGATGCTGACATCACACGCAGGCTGCACAGCGGCATCGGCTACCGCAGTCCCGCCGAATACGCGACCGTCCTGGCGGCCTGACACACACCAACGGTGTCCGCCAAAGCGGAGCAAGTTCGTGCAGTCGGCCCCGCCCCGACGCCGAGATGAAGCAGTTGAGGGGAGTGTCGGCGAGTGGGCTCAGCGGAGTATCCGCGGTGAAGCCGGCCGAGCTGCCTGCGGGTAGGTGGTGCAAGGACGGTACATGCGGTTGCCTGCCGGTTCGTTGGCGGATCGACGAGTGTGGCGCAGGTCACAAGTTGTTGACGGGTGGTCAAGTGTCCTGTGAGGATGGCTGAGGTCGGGGGCGGATTCGAATTGGCTTCGAATCAACTCCCCAGTGTCGCCCCGGTTTTGTGGCATCCCGGTTCTCGGAGAAGCCTTGGGGGCTGCCATGCGGTGGATTTCCGGCCCTTGGCGATTCATCTGCCGTCGCCCTGGTGGGCGGATGCGTGGGCGGGCCCCGGGGGGCGACTTCTGAAAGTGTCATGCAATTTATGGGGGGTTGCATCGATGGGATCGTGCGTGTGTGCGAGGAATGTCAGATTTCGACTCCCGAGTTTTTGCTGGTTCCGCCACCGGCCGCCTGGGCGTGGTTCTGCGTGATGCGCGGTCTGCTTCATTCCGGAGTAGCCGCGGTGGAGTAATTCGGCAGTCATGGCGTCGAGGTGTCGGCGCATCCTGCGGAGGCGTGACTGGTTGAGTCGGCGCCCGCCGGGCGTCGCCGGGAATGCGGCGCGGGAATGCGCCCGCAGGGCGATGGTCGAGATCGGCTGTCTGCCGGCCCCGGTCCTGGGGCGCTGTGGCCGCCCGGCCTGGTCGGAATTCTGCCGCACTGCCCGGGATGCCGGGTGTTGTGGCGGACCGGCTCGCCATCGTCGGTGTCGACAGGGAGCCCGACGATCCCCTGCCTGATCCGAACGTCACCGGGCTGATCGCCGACGCCGAAGAGTGCTCGACGCTGTCCGTGCTGAGAGGGCGGGACGACTCCGTCGCCTGGGATCGGCTGCTGTTCGGCGCCAAGGAGTCCGTCTACAGGACCCGGTGGGCGCGCACCCGGTCTCCGGCTGGGATTCGGCGGTGCGCGGGTGGCTCTGAATTCCGAGGATTCCACCTTCATCGCGGAAATTCGGCCCTCCAGTCCGGGCGCGAGCGGAATTCGGGCGGAAGCCTCCGGGTGCACTGGGTGGCTCGGTGTGGGCTGTTTGCTCACTGCGATGGCCGTGCCGATGCCGTAGTGCGACGAGTGCCGGCCGCAAAGAGAAAGTGAATGCTGGACCGAAGGTCCGAAGGTTCAGCCTGCTCGAAATTGTCAAGCGAGGTGCTGAGAGTATGGAATTCTGTCTTAACAGCGACTGCTCCCGCCGTGACACGCTCACTGCGAGTGAGCAGGAGCGCGGGCTTCAGATTTGTATCCACTGCATGGAGGAGATGAGGCGGGATCTCGGCGCGCTCCCCGGTCTCTACCGGCGGTGTGAGGAAGCGCTAGCCGCCCCCTCGTTCTGCGCGCAGCGGGTTTCCGGAACACGCTCGTTCGGCATCAAGCTCAACACCGCAGCGGTCGACGCACGCGACATCTCGCGGGCGCGGCTTCGTGCCTGGTGCGACCTGGTCCACGAGGGGCACGGCTGCGCCCCGGGGGACCGGACGGTGGAGGTGATGGCGCGCTTCCTGTCCCGGCACGTGCAGTGGCTGTGCCGCCACGCGGCGGCCGGTGAGGCGGCCCGGGAGCTGGCGGAGACGGTGCGCCTGATGCGGCGCACGATCGAACCCATCCCGGTACGCCGCTTCCGGGTCGGGCCGTGCGTCGAGGCCGACTGCTGCGGATCGCTGGTCGCGGTCATCCAGGAGGGCACCCGGATGCTGCCAAGCGAGGTCCGCTGCGACTGCGACCCGGGCCATTCCTGGTCCGCCTCCCAATGGCGGGAGCTGGACCGCCAGGTGAGCCGTCGGCAGCAGAACGGGGTGCCGTGGCTCACCGCCCGCGAGGTGGCGGAACTGTGCCAGACCTCGATGAGCAACGTGTACCGGCTCGCGTCGGAGAACAGCTGGCGACGGCAGACCAAGGGCCGGCGGGTGTACTACGCGAAGGTGGATGTGCTCGCGTCCGTCGGATGACGCGCGGCCCGCGACCGCACCGTGACCGATCGCGCGTTCGCCCCGGCCGCGCCGACTACCGAGGAGCAAGTGTTTCATGACGGATTCCCAGCCGCCCGGCATGACGACCACCCTGGTCGAGGCGTTCGCCGCAGTCGTCGCGGCGCACCCCCGGCGCACCGCCGTCAAGTGCGGCGACCGGAGCCTGACGTACGCCGAGCTGGACCGCCGCTCCAGCTGCCTGGCGGCGCGCTTGGCGGAGGTGCCCGGCACCCTGGAGCGTCCGGTCGGCATCCTGCTGGACCGCTCGGTGGAGATGGTGGTGGCAGCGGTCGCCGTGCTGAAGGCGGGCTCCTGCTACCTCCCGCTGGACCCGGGCGCGCCCGCCGCCCGCAACGCGCTGATCCTTGAGGACGCAGCCCCGGCCGCTGTGGTGACCTCCGGCTGGCTCGTTGCCGCGGTTCCGCAGGGCGCCGTACCAGTGCGGGCGGACGGGCCCGAACTGCGGGAGGCCACCGGATTCGGCCCGGTACCGGTGTCCCCGGACGCGCGGGCGTACGTCATCTACACCTCCGGGACGACCGGCCGGCCCAAGGGTGTCGAGGTCTCGCACCGGAACGTGCTGCGGCTGTTCACCGCGACCGAGTCGCTGTTCGCATTCGACCGGCACGACGTGTGGACGGTCTTCCACTCCTTCGCCTTCGACTTCTCGGTCTGGGAGATCTGGGGCGCGCTGCTCTTCGGCGGCTGCGCCGTGGTCGTGCCCGAGGAGGTTGCCAAGGATCCGGCAGCCTTCCGCCGGCTGCTGGAGCGGGAGGGCGTGACGGTGCTCAACCAGACCCCGTCGGCCTTCCAGCACTTCGTAGTGGAGGACACCCGGCACGAGGGGCTCCTCCCGCTCAGGTACGTCGTGTTCGGCGGCGAGGCGCTGCGCTTCCCGGAGCTGAGGGCGTGGACGGCGAAGAACCCGCTGGGCTCGCCGGTGCTGGTCAACATGTACGGGATCACCGAGACCACGGTGCACGCCTCGTACCACCAGGTGCGGGAGGCCGACCTCCGGGCGGGCGAGAGCGTGATCGGACGCCCGCTGCCCGACCTGGACCTGCTCCTGCTCGACGAGGCCCTGCAGCCGGTCCGGGCCGGGGAGCCCGGGGAGATCGTCGTGGTGGGCCCCGGGGTGAGCCTCGGCTACCTGGGGCAACCCGGGCTCACCGCCCGCCGGTTCGTCGACGTGGTCGACCGCGCGGGCCGCACGGTGCGCGGCTACCGGTCGGGCGACCTGGCGCGGGAGCGCGAGGACGGGCTGCTGGTGTACCGCGGCCGCGCGGACGATCAGGTCAAGATCCGGGGCTACCGGATCGAACTCGGCGAGGTCGAGGCCGCGTTGGCGAGCCACCCGGCGGTCCGCCAGGCCGCGGCGGTGGTGCGCGAATCCCGCGCGGGCGGCGCCGTGCTGACGGCGCACGTGGTGCCCGAGCCCGGAACCGAGCCGGACGGCGCCGCTCTCAGGCGGCACCTGGCGGAGCTGGTGCCGCACTACATGGTCCCCGCGGCCGTGGGCGTGCTGGACGAGCTCCCGCTCACCGGGAACGGCAAGCTCGACCGCGCCGCGCTCCCGGACGTCGCCGCGCCCGCCCCGGCGGCCGCCGAGGCGCCGCGGTCGCGCACCGAGGCGGTGCTCTGCGGACTGTTCGCCGAGCTGCTGGAACGCGACGCCGTCGGCGTGGACGAGGACTTCTTCGAGGCGGGCGGCCACTCGCTGCTGGCGATCAGCCTGCAGAACCGGGTCCGGGCCGCGTTCCAGTCGCCGCGGTACGGAGCGCTCCCGCTGTCGCAGGTGTACCGGACGCCGACCGCGGAGGGGATCGCGACCTGGCTGGAGCGGTCCGCGCCCGCCCCCGCCGCGCCGGTGCCCGGCGCGGGCGGGCCGGT
>NZ_JBEYVJ010000469.1:0-4763 GCF_040643935.1 Kitasatospora sp. NPDC047058
CAGGCGGCCCAGGCCCGGACGGGACGGGACGGGATGCGCGCCTGCTACCGGCCGCGCGTGTACGTGCGGATGCGGTAGCGCAGCCCCGAGGTGGAGAGCCGCCAGCCTTCGTCCCCGGAGGTCCGCCACTCCGGGTCCACGGCCGGGGCGTAGGTGTCGCCCGCCACGGACAGGTCGATCTCGGTCACCGACAGCTTCGCGGCGTGCTCCATCGCGGCCCGGTAGACCTGCCCGCCGCCGATCACCCAGACCTCGGCCCCGGGCTGCGTCCCCGCCGCGCGGTCGAGCGCCTCCTCCACCGACCCGGCGCGTTCCGCACCGTCGGCCGCCCACTCCGGGTTGCGGGTCACCACGATGTTGCGCCGGCCGGGCAGCGGGCGGAACCGCGGCGGCAGCGACTCCCACGTCCTGCGGCCCATGACCACGGGGTGGCCCAGGGTGATCGCCTTGAAGTGCTCCATGTCCTCGGGCAGCCGCCACGGCATCGTGCCGTCCGCGCCGATCACGCCGTCGAGGGTCTGCGCCCAGATCAGCCCGATGCTCATACCGCCACCGGTGCCTTGATGGCCGGGTGGTGCCGGTAGCCGACCACGGCCACGTCGGAGTAGGCGTAGTCGAAGAGCGAGTCGGCCCGGCGCAGCTCCAGCGCGGGGAACTCGTACGGGGTGCGCGAGAGCTGCTCGGTCACCTGGTCGACGTGGTTGTCGTAGATGTGGCAGTCGCCGCCGGTCCAGATGAACTCGCCCGGCGTGAGACCGGCCTGCTGCGCCACCATGTGCGTGAGCAGGGCGTAGCTGGCGATGTTGAACGGGACACCGAGGAACAGGTCCGCGCTGCGCTGGTACAGCTGGCAGGACAGCCGGCCGTCCGCCACGTAGAACTGGAAGAACGCGTGGCACGGTGCGAGCGCCATCTTGTCCAGCTCGGCCACGTTCCAGGCGGAGACGATCATCCGGCGGGAGTCCGGGTCGTCGCGCAGGGTGTCGAGGACGCCGCTGATCTGGTCGATGTGCCGGCCGTCCGGGCTCGGCCAGCTGCGCCACTGCGCGCCGTAGACGGGGCCGAGGTCCCCGTTCGCGTCGGCCCACTCGTCCCAGATGGTGACGCCGTGCTCGCGCAGCCAGTTGACGTTCGAGTCGCCGCGCAGGAACCACAGCAGCTCGTAGACGACGGACTTGAGGTGCACCTTCTTCGTGGTGACCAGCGGGAAGCCCTGGGAGAGGTCGTAGCGCAGTTGGTGCCCGAAGACACTCCGGGTACCGGTGCCCGTCCGGTCGGCCTTGACCGTCCCGGAGGTGAGCACTAGCCGCAACAGGTCTTCGTACTGGGTATCCGCCACAGCCGGCCATTCTACTGGTCACGGGTGACACACGACCGGCCGGGGGCGCACAGGCCCGGCGCACCACCGGAGTCCGCTCGGGCGTCGCCGACGTGCGGGACCGGCTGCACGGTGGCGCCGTCGGTGACGACCCAGGCGGCCTGGCGGTCCTCGCCCCAGCGGACGTGGGCGATCCACCGCTCCCCCAGCCGACGGCATGCCGTCACCACGCCCGAGCTCCAGCGGCCGCCGGTCCGGATCCAGACCAACTGCCAGCGGCGCACGTCGCCGTCCGCGCCGGGCGGCCCGGCGAGCTCGGAGGGGACCAGCGCGGCGTCGCGCCACGCACCGAGGAACGGCGCGGCGGCCGGGGCCCGGCCACCGGGCTCGGGCAGCGGCCGGATCGTCCGCTCGCTGTAGAGGAACCAACCCCAGGCCCCGCCGCCGGGGCCACCAACCCCAGGCCCCGCCGCCGGGGCCCGGGGCGTCGGCGTCGTCGGCCCAGCGGACGTGGACCAGCCAGACGCTGCCGCCCGGGGGCCGACGCCACACCGTGAGCAGCCCCGGCCGCCACTGTCCGCCGAGGCGGATCTCCACCAGCCGCCAACGGCGCACGTCCCGGTAGAGGCCGGGCAGGGTCATCAGCTCCCGCGGTGGCCGCTCGGCGTCGCCGGGCACCGCCTCGGGGCGGACGGCCTGGGAGGACGGGACTGGGGAGGTCACATCTCCACATTATTTCGTACACTTGTTCGACTCAAGCCGGCCAGGCGGCCGCCCCGGGGTCCACGGAAACCCTGTTGGCGGGCCACGGCGAGGGCTGCTACGTTTCCGTCGGCCGTGTGAGAGAACGAGGAGGTGGTACCCGTGAACGCAGTTTCGACATGGGTGCTCCCCTCCGGGGTCACGGTCGGACGATAGGTCGTCCGGGAGCGCCGTTCACGAGCACTCCCGAAAGGCACGACCCATGCAGTTCACTTCCGAGCGGCGCCTCGACGACGGCGTCCTCGAGCGCGAGTTCACCCTCGGCGAGATCCCCGGCACCCTGTGGACGCCCGGATCCGCCGGACCGGCCCCGCTGATCCTGGTCGGCCACAACGGTGGTCTGCACAGGCGGGAGCCCCGGCTGGTGGCCCGGGCCCGGTACTCCGCCGCGTCCGGCTACGCGGTGGCCGCCATCGACCACCCCGGGCACGGTGACCGGCCCCGTTCCGCCGCCGACGAGCAGGCCCGCGCCGACCTCCGCCGGGCGATGCAGGCCGGCGAGCCGGTCGACGAGATCTTCGAGTCCTTCGTCGGCCCGCTGGTGGAAAGGGCGGTCCCGGAATGGCGGGCCACCCTGGACGCCGTCCTCTCGCTGCCCGGGATCGGCGGCCCGGTCGGGTATTCGGGGATGACCGCCATCGGCATTCGGCTGGCGGTGGCCGAACCGCGCATCGCGGCCGCCGGCTTCTTCGCCGGGGGCTACGTGCCCCGCGCCCAGCGCGAGGAGGCCCGGCAGGTCACCGTTCCGCTGCTGTTCCTGCTGCAGTGGGACGACGAAGGGAATCCCCGGCAGCGGGCCCTGGACCTGTTCGACGCCTTCGGCAGCAAGGAGAAGACCTTGCACGCCAATCTGGGCGGGCACGCCGGCACCCCGTGGTTCGAGGTGGAGGACGGAGACCGGTTCTTCGCCCGGCACCTGAAGTGAGGCCGGGCAGCCAGGCCGGGTGCCGACGGTAGGCAGCCGGTAGGCAGCACCGGTGACGACCCGCTCGCCGGGGAGGGCCCAAGCCCTCCCCGACGAGCGGTGGCCGGCCGCGGCACCACTACGCCGACCGCCCTCGGGCGTTCCGGCGGGGGCCTCGCACCGACGCGAGGACCCCGTCGCGCCCCTCACGCGACGGCGTAGCAGGCGAGGGAGGGCTCCGGCAGGTCGAAGACGCGCGTCGCCGCTCCGGCCATGACGGCCTGCTCGATGAACAGCCTGGTGGCGTGCCCGGAGATCAGCAGCTGGTCTCACGCTTCTTGGGCTCCCGGAGCCCTGTCGGTTCGACACCCATGAGCAATCTTACTCTCGTCGCAACTTTATGCTTGACACACTCTCAGGGCCCGACCTAAAGTTCCACTCGTAGCAAGTTTCGCCCCGACCGACGGAGCCCGTATGCGCAAGCCCGACCTCGCCGCCCTCCTCGCCCAGCAGGGCAACGGCCCGGCCCGCCCCGCGAATCGCCCGCAGCCGTTCACCGCCGTTGCCGCCCGGACCGCACGCCAGACCGCCACCGCACGACGCGCGGTCACCGCCCCGCGTCGCCGGGCCTACTGACCCGGCGACGCCCCTCCCCCGAGCGACCGCCCGTACGCCCCCGTCCGCCCCTGACCCCAGCGAGGTATCCGTTGACCAGCACCATCGCCATGACCGTCACCACCGCCGACGCCATGAGGACCTACCTCGCCGAGATCGGCCGGATCCCGCTGCTGACCGCCGAGCAGGAGGTCGCGCTGGCCCGGCGCATCGAGGCCGGCCGCCTCGCCGCGGAACGGCTGGCCGCGGCGGAGGTCCCCGCCGGCTCCCGCGCGGAGCTGGAGGCGACCGTCGCCGACGCCCGCCGGGCCCGCGAGCACATGCTGGAGGCCAACCTCCGGCTCGTGGTCTCCATCGCCCGGCGCTACACCGGCCGGGGGCTCGCCCTGCTGGACCTCGTCCAGGAGGGCAACCTCGGGCTGATCCGCGCCGTCGAGAGGTTCGACCACCACCGCGGGTTCAGGTTCTCCACCTACGCCACCTGGTGGATCAAGCAGGCCGTCGGCCGTGCCCTGGCCGACCAGTCCCGCACGATCCGGGTCCCCGTCCACATGGCCGAGGTGATCAACCGGGTGACGCGCACCCGCCGCGAGCTGGCCCAGGAGCTCAACCGCGAGCCCACCCGGGCCGAGATCGCCGCGGCGACCGGGCTGACCCCCGAGCGCGTGGCCGAGGTGCAGCGCTACGACCTCGACCCGGTCTCGCTGCACACCCCGGTCGGGGAGGACGGCGGGGCCGAGCTCGGCGACCTCATCGAGGACACCGGCACGCCCGAGCCGCTGCAGGCGATCAGCCACGGCCTGCTCCGCGAGCAGCTCAGGAAGGTCCTCGCCGGGCTGAGCGAGCGGGAGGCCGGCGTCATCGCCCTGCGCTACGGCCTCGGCGACGGCGAGCCCAGGACCCTCGACCAGATCGGCCGGATCCACGGCGTCACCCGTGAGCGCATCCGGCAGATCGAGGCCAAGACCATGGGCAAGCTCCGCCAGGCCTCCCGCACCCGCCTGCTGGAGGGCTTCCTCGGATGAGGCTCAGGCTGACGCCGCCCCGGCCCGGGCAGAGCCGCTCCCGTGACGGCGGTCCGCCCGGCGGCACCGGCCGCCGGGGCCGTCGGGGCCGTCGGGGCCGTCGGGCGGGGCCGGCCGGAGGTTTGGCCGGGCCGCCGCC
>NZ_JBEYVJ010000470.1:0-4761 GCF_040643935.1 Kitasatospora sp. NPDC047058
GTGCGGGCGGGGTCGCGAGCTGCCGGACCGGGCGGCTTCCGCGGGCGGTCTGCGCGGCGAGCCTGCGGGCCTGGTGGCCGGGGTGACCGGTGCGGTTGGTTGGGCCGGTGTGGCTGGTGGGGCCGGTGGGGCCGGTGGGACGTTCGGGGGGTGGGGCGGGGTTCACCGGGCGCCGCCCGGGCCGCCGGCCGTGCCCCGGCCGTCGGCCGTGACCGCCGCGCGCGGCAGGGTCTGCGGCGCGGGGACGGTGTCCACCAGCCTCGCCAGCACGTCGTCCGCCTCGATCTGACGCACCCACAACTCCGGCTTCAGCGTGACGCGGTGGGCCAGGGCGGGCACGGCAAGCGCCTTCACGTCCTCCGGCGTCAGGTAGTCCCGGCCCTCCACCATCGCCCGGGCCCGGGCCAGCTGGACCAGCGCGAGGCCGCCGCGGGGCGAGGCGCCGACCTGGATCTGCTGGTCGCTGCGGGTCGCGTCGACGAGCGCCACCACGTACTCGACCAGGTCGTCGTCCACCTCCACCCGCTCCACCGCGGCCCGCATCGCGAGCAGTTCCGCCGGGCTGGACACCGTCTCCAGGACCGCCTCGGGCGCCGACCGGTCCAGCCGCGCCCGGAGCATCGCCGCCTCCAGCCCGGTGGACAGGTAGCCCATCCGCACCCGCAGCAGGAAGCGGTCGAGCTGCGCCTCGGGCAGCGAGTAGGTGCCCTCGTACTCGATCGGGTTGGCGGTCGCGATCACCGCGAACGGCTGCGGCAGCCGGCGGGTGTCCCCGTCGACGGAGACCTGGCCCTCGGCCATCGCCTCCAGCAGTGCGGCCTGGGTCTTCGGCGGGGTGCGGTTGATCTCGTCGGCCAGCAGGAGCTGGGTGAAGAGCGGCCCGGGCTTGAAGACCATCTCCCCGCTGTTCCGGTCGTAGAACGGTGCGCCGGTGACGTCCGAGGGCAGCAGGTCGGGGGTGAACTGGATGCGACGGAAGTCCAGGCCGAGCGCGGTCGCGAAGGAGCGTGCCAGCAGGGTCTTGCCGAGGCCCGGCAGGTCCTCGATCAGCACGTGGCCGCCGGCCAGCACGCCGAGCATCACCAGCCGGAGCGCCTCGGGCTTGCCCACGACCGCCCGCTCCACCTCCTCCACCACGGCACGGGCCCGCTTGCCGGCCTCCTGCGGGGTCAGCGCGCCCGTCGGTGCGGTGCCGACGAACGTGCCGGCAGTCGTCGCGGCCGGCCTGCCGGCCTGGGGCTGGGAAACGGCGGTCATCGTTCTCCGTTGGGTCTCGGCCCGGCCGGGACGGCCACGGGCGGTGAAGCGGCTACAGGGATTCGAGCCGGTCGACGAGGGCGAGCAGGACCGGCGCCGGGACGGCCTCCGCCGGGGCCGGCGCGTCCGGGTCGATCCAGGGCCAGAGCCGGGGGCCGAGCAGTTCGGCCGCCCGGTCGCGGTCGGCGGGGAGCGAGAGGCCGTGCACCTCCGACAGCCGTGCGGCGAACAGCCGTTGCAGCCGGCCGCGGAGCGGCTGGACGTCGCCCTCCGGGTCCAGGCCCTGCCGGACCGTCCAGCGCCAGTCCCCGAGCCCGGGCTCGTGCGCCTCCATCAGCCGTTCCCGGCGGCGCCACCCCACGGCCGGCACCCCGGCACCGGCCACGTACCGGGCGGTGACCAGCGCGACGCCCACCAGCAGTACCGCGCCCGCTCCGGCCGCCGGCAGGCCGCCCACCAGGTAGAACACGATCTCGGCCAGGACGGCCACCGCGGTCAGCTCGATCAGGCTGTGGCGGACGGAACCGGGCGTCGGGCCGGGCTCCGGGCCGGACCCGGCCGGGGATCCGCTCATCGGGGGCCTCCTGCCGCAGCGGCGGCCTCCGGCCCGGCGGACGTCCCGGCCTCCGGACCGGCGTTCGCCAGCCCGGCCGCGATCGCGTCCAGCGCGGTCCGCGCCCGGCGCACGTGGGCCTCGTCCATCGGGTGGGTCGAGTAGCGGGCCTCCCGGAACAGCGCGGTGAGCGCCTCCGCGTGGAAGCGGTCCACGCGGTCGTCCGTGACGGCCCGTTCCAACAGCTCCGTCGGGTTCTCGCTGACCCGCCGGGACACCCCGGAGGCCGCCAGCGACCCCTCCATCGCCGCGTAACAGGCGATCACCGCAGCTCGGGCGTCGCTGCCGCCGAGCGCGCGCAGGCCGGTGGCGACGGCCTCCGCGAGAACGTCCTCGGGCCGGGGCGGGGCGGCGGGCAGCAGCGGGGCCGGCTGCGCCTGCATCCGCCGCAGCCGCAGCCGCCGCACCACCAGGACCAGCACGACGACGAACAGGACCACGGCGGCGACCGCGAGCACGGCCATCGCCGCGGCGAGGATCATCCCGAAGAGCTGTCCGTCGGCCGGTCCGGTGGGTTCGGGTGGCGGTGGCGGCGACTCCGAGGACACCGGCAGCGGAACCTTCACCAGGTGCGGCGGGTCGGCCGGCTCCGGCGCGGCCCGGCCGTGGAACACCAGCATCAGCACCGGTACCGCAACGGCCGCACCGGGCAGCAGCACCATGGCCGCGGCCCGCAGCCGCTCGGCCCACGGCGTCGGCCCGTCCAGGTGCCGGACCTCCGCCCGGAACCGCACCGCGAACCGTCCGACGAGGACCCCGAATCCGACCGCGAGCAGCAGGACGAACCCCGTCGCCCCCACCGGGCCGGCCACCGCCGTCCCGAGCACCCCGGCCCGGACCGGCCGCACCGCCGCCGCGGCCGTCAGCAACCCGCCCACCACCAGCAGCAGTCCGGCGGCCACCTCCCGCCCCGGCGGTACAACGCCCTTCACGCGGACACCCCCCGGTCCTCACAGCGCCACAAGATCACGCGCGCGTGCAGCGTCGCACACCAACCGTCGGCGTGTCACCCCCCGTTCGGCGGGGACGGCCCGGGCAGGCAACCCCGCAGACGGCGGTAAGCGTTCATCCCCTGTCGGCCGACCGCCGTCGCGACCGGCCGGTAGGATCCATTTCGGTACTGACTGCCTATCAAGTACACAGCATTTTCCGGAAGTTAACGTCAGGGGCGGGTGCACTGCCGCTCAAGCGGCGGCGGTGCGGGAAGTCGCACCGAGCCACGCCCCTGTGCCACGTGTCCGCACCCGGAACCGGCCACCGGAACCGGTCAGAATCCCAGAAAGCATCCCTTGACTACCATCGCGCATTCGGAACTCGATGTCTTTCCGCTCTGCCTCGGCGGCAGCGTGTTCGGATGGACCGTCGACGAACGGACGTCCTTCGGCGTTCTCGACGCCTATGCCGCCGCGGGCGGGAACTTCATCGACACCGCCGACTCCTATTCCCAGTGGGCCCCCGGGAACACCGGCGGGGAGTCCGAGACCATCATCGGCAACTGGCTGGCCGCACGCGGCCGGCGGGACCGCTTCGTCATAGCCACCAAGGTGGGCCGGCTGAACGGGCTGTCCGGGCTCACGGAAAAGGTCGTCCGCCAGGCGGTGGAGGATTCCCTGCGCCGTCTCCGGACGGATTACATCGACCTCTACTACACGCACGCGGACGACCCCGGCACCCCCCTGGAGGAGACCCTCGCCGCACTCGATGCGCTGATCGCAGCGGGGAAGGTGCGCCATATCGGCGCCTCGAACATCAGCGGGCCCAGACTGGCCGAATCCCTGGAGACCGCGAAGCGCACGGGGACGGCCCCGTACGTGGCGGTCCAGCCGCCCTACAACCTCATGGAACGCGAGCCGTTCGAGGGCGGGATCGCCCCGGTCTGCGAGCGCGAGGGCGTCTCCTGCGTCCCGTACTTCGCGCTCGCGCAGGGCTTCCTGACGGGCAAGTACCGCGCGGGCGGACCCGCCGTTCCCAGCGTCCGCAGCACCGCGGCAGGGGCGTACGCCGAAACGCCCCGCGGCCGGGAGGTGCTCCGGGCGCTGGACACGATCGCCGCCGAGCACGGCACCGCCCCCGCCGCGGTGGCCCTGGCCTGGCTGAAGGCGCAGCCCCACGTCGTCGCCCCGCTGGCCAGCAGCAGGACGCCCGAGCAGCTCGCCGAACTGATCCCGGGAGCGTCCCTGGAGCTCTCCCCGGCCGAGGTCCGCTCGCTGGACGTCGCCTCCCGGACCACCGCGGCGGACACCCGTCCGCAGCTCGGATGAAGGCGGGAGCCGCTGTGACCCTCACCCCGCACACCGTCCTGATCGGGTTCGACGCGCTCAAGTCGTTCATCTCGGTGGCACGCGACGAGTACGACGCCTGCAGCCCGCAGGAACCGCCCTCCTGTTTCGCCCTCCTGCTCGGCACCGTCGCCGGCGGTGTCGCGGCCGTCACCGCGGTCGAGTTCGCGACCAACGTCCGGGCGACCGACCCGATGGCGCTCCAGGAGTTCTCGAACTCCATAGCGCCGTGCTTCGGCAGCGCCTACCGGAACCTCCGCCGCGGATTCTGGTGCAGCTCGCGGGACCTGCTGCGCATCCACCGGCAGGCGGACCGGGACGGGGTGGAGATCCTGGGCTCCGTCCACCTGCACCCCGACTGGCACCTGATCGGGCCGCCCGAGGAGCGGGGGCTGCGGATCAGCGAGGAGCCGACACCGATGGACCGCTACATGTTCGACAACAGCCGGTACCCGGTGAACATGATCTGCTATCTGGAGTCCGGCCCGCAGGGGGTTTCCGCCGCGCTCGCGGCCTGGGGCCCGCCCCCCGAGGACGAGGAGGGGGCACCGTGTCCCCGCCTCCGGCTGAGGTTCGGCACGGCCTGAGGTACGCCTCGCGGCTTCGGCCCTC
>NZ_JBEYVJ010000471.1:0-4747 GCF_040643935.1 Kitasatospora sp. NPDC047058
AGGAACCGATGAAGGACGTGGGAGGCCACGATAGTCCCCGGGGAGCCGTCAACCAGGCTTTGATCCGCGGTCACCACGTCACGCCCCGGGGAGGTGGTCGGTCACCAGCGCCAGGTGGCTCGCCGCGTCCACCGGCCCGGCGCGGCGGCCGAGCTGCCCGGCGAGATCGTTGAGCAGCAGGGTGCCGAGCAGGTAGTGGCCCAGCGCCAGCTCGGCCGGCGCGGAGTCCCTCCCCTGCACGTCCGGCTTGGGCTTGCGGTCCGAGAGCCGGCACGGCGCCTCCGCCAGGACGTGCAGGTCGTGGGTGAGCAGCAGCCGCTGCCGCCAGTGCGGGTCGTGGCGGAACAGGTCCGCCAGGCCGCGGTGCGACTCCAGGTGGGGCAGGAACCCGTGGACGGCCGCGCGGTAGCCCGGGTAGACGGGCTGCCGGAACCCCACCCGGTAGCCGTGCCGCGCCGACCCCTCCACCGAGAAGCCCAGCCGGAGCGCCTGGTCCCACACGGTGAGGCTGAAGAGCGTCTTCGCCAGGTCGTACACCGGATCCCACGGCTCGGTGGAGCCGCGCGGGTCGATGATCCGGAAGTCCTCCGCCGTCGCACCGGGGCGGGCGGACAGCAGCACGTTCCGGGTGTTGGCGTCCCCGTGCGCGGGGGCCATCAGCCCGGGCGGCGCCACGGGGGCGAGCCGGGCCGCCAGGCGTGCCAGCACGAGGTGCGGTGCCTCGCACCGCACGCCGTTGACCGTGAGGCGTTCGGCGGCCGTCAGGCCGGCGGGCAGCGCCCCGCGCAGCACGGGCAGCCGCCGGAGGAAGCGGCCCACGACGGTCTGCGCCACGTAGTCCGGCGGGGCGGGGTGGGACTGCACGGCGTACCCGTTCAGGACGAGGGCGCCGACCAGGGCCGTGAACCGGCCGAAGAACTCGCGGGTGCCCTGCGGCGATGCGCGCAGTGGCGCGGCCAGGTCCACCGACTCGTAGAACGGCGTCGTCGTGGCCGACCACCCGTCACCGTCGAGGACGTGCACCACCGGCAGGTAGTGCGCCGCCAGCCGCGGTGCCACCGTGCGCAGGAGCCCGATCTGGCGCGCCTTGCGCCGGAAGGACACCAGGTCGTGGCCGTCCACGGCGCCCCGGTCGGGCACCAGGACCTTGACCGCGAGGTCCTCCCCGGCGTCGCCGGCCGCCCGGTACACCCGGGCCGGGGAGCCGCCGTCCAGGATCTCGTGCCCGACCTCCAGGCCGAGGGCGTCGGTGACGGCCGCCAGGGCCGTCCCGTCGGTCCACCCGCCGGCCGGGCGCGGGGACGTGACCGTCAGGTGCCGGTGACCGCTTCCCACAGGTGCCTCCTCGTCCGGCTCCGCCGCCGCGCCTACCAGCGGATCGAGTCGATCAGCGCGGCGTGCAGCTGCGGGGTGCAGGCGGCGATGCACGACCGCTGGTTGAGCGGGCCGATGTCGAGCAGCCGGGTGTCGTGCAGCGGCTTGCCGTAGGCGTCGGTGATGGTGACCCCGGCCCGTTCCGCCAGGTACACCGAGGCCGCGATGTCGTACGGGAACAGGTGCAGGATGCTCCCGTGCCCGACCCGGCGGAAGTCCGCCTCGGTGGCGGGCCGGTCGCGGAGCAGCCGGTTGCCGATGTCGACGTAGGCGTCCATCTGGCCGGTGATGATCCGCGAGATGGAGAAGGAGGCGCTGTTGAACACGTACACGCCGCCGGTGTTGGCGGAGGCGTCGATCAGGTGGCCGTAGGCGTCCGTCATCAGTTCCGCCGGGTGGCCGTTGAACTCCAGCGACCAGAACATCCGCGCGGGATCGACGGTGGACGACAGGCCGGGGACCGCGGCGGGGAAGCCGCCGGACTCGATCCCGTTCCCGTCGGCGTCGGCGTAGAGCCAGTTGCCGGACTTGATCTCCTGGAGCATCGCGTACCGGATGTCCCCGATGACGGGTTCCGCGCCGAACGGGGCCGCGGCGATGGAGACGCAGGCCATCTCCAGGTCGGCGGCGGCGCCGCGGGTGCCGTCGATCGGATCGATGACCAGCACGTACGCGGGGTCGCGGCCGAGCGTCCGCAGTCCCTCGCTCTCGGTGTAGACGGCGACGGGCTCGTCCTGCTCCTTCAGGAAGTCCCAGGCGGCCCGTTCGGCGAGGACGTCGACGGGGAACTCGGCGTCCCCACCCTTCGCCGTGCCCTGTACGTAGCGGCTGCCGACGTCGTGCAGGCCGTCGCGGACGGCCGCCCGGATCCGCCGGGACAGCTCCTGGACCAGGCCCCTCATGACGACACCGAGAGGAGGAGTCGTTCCAGCAGGTCGCACATCTCGTCCGCCTCCTGACGGGTCATGATCAACGCGGGCCGGACCTTCAGCACGTTGCCGTGCCCGTACAGCGAGGTCCGCAGCAGCAGTCCGTGGTCCATGCCGCGTTCGGCCAGGTGGTTGGTGAGCTGCGGGTCGGGGCGGCCGTCGCGGTCCACGATGTCGATGCCGATCATCAGGCCCACGCCGCGGACCTCCCGGACGAACGGCACCTTCGCGGCGAGGTCGCGCAGCCGGGCGAGCACGTGCGCTCCGACGTCCCGGACGTTCTCCAGGAAGCCGGGCCGGCCGATGACCTCCAGCGTCTTCAGGGCGGCCGCGGCCGCCAGCACGTTGCCGCCGAAGGTCGAGTTGATGTGGTGCCCCTCCACGCCGGCCAGCCGGTCCTCGGTCAGGATGCCGGCGATGGGCATCCCGGATCCGCCGAGCCCCTTGCCGAAGGTCATCATGTGCGGGGCGACGCCGAAGTGGTCGGCGGCGAACATCCGGCCGGTGCGCCCGAACCCGGTCTGGATCTCGTCGAAGACCAGCAGGATGCCGCGCTCCTCGCACAGGTCCTTGAGCGCCTGGAGGTAGCCGTCGGGCGGGACCACGTTGCCGCCGTTGCCGCTGATCGGCTCCAGGACCACGCAGGCGACCCGGCCGGTGCTGGCGTAGTCGATGAAGTCGTTGATCCGCTCGACGCACAGCAGGCCGCAGCTGGCCCGGTCCTGCCCGTAGAAGCAGCGCAGGCAGTGCGGATCGGGGACGTGCACGACCCCGGGCAGGTGCGAGGGGAACGGCGTGCGCCGGAACGCGGCGCCGGACGCGCCGATCATGCCGAGGGTCTGGCCCAGGTGCCCGCGGAAGAGCGTGACCACGTCGGAGTTCCCGGTGTGGACCTGGGCGATCTTGACCGCGCTCTCGTTGGCGTCGGAGCCGCTCGCCGACTTCAGGTGCACCCGGGTGAGGTTCGGTGGGGAGACCTCGGCCAGCTTCGCCACCAGCGCGTTCAGCGGCTCGGTCTGGAACTTGGAGGTGACGTGGATGAGGTGGCCCGCCTGCTCGCGGACGGTCGCCACGATCTCCGGGTGGGCGTAGCCCAGGCTCAGGTTGAACGTCCCCGAGGAACAGTCCAGATAGCGCCGGCCGTCCTCGGCGTAGAGGTAGACGCCCTCGCCGCCGACCACGCGGAGCTCGTCCGGCAGGTAGTAGTAGTGCTGGAGGACACCGGCGGCGTCCGTCCCGGGCGGCCGCTGCGGTGCCGCGGTGCTGACCTGGTCCATCGACGTCCTTCTTTCCGTCGGTGTCCTTCTTCTGACAATTCCCGGCAGATCGATCTGCTCGAATGATTCGAAGCGGAGATCCGCCTCCCGGAGATCGAGCGAGGCCGTCATCGAGTTCGGCACGGCGACGCACCGGATACCGGCGCGTTTTGCCGCGCGGACCCCGCTCGGTGAATCCTCGAATGCCACCGCGCGCCCGGCCGGAATTCCCAGGGAGGCGAGTGCCGCGACATAGAGGTCCGGCGCCGGCTTCGCATTGGAGCGGTCCCCGTCGGCGCACTGAACCGTGTGCCACCCGTCGGCGATTCCGCATTGCCGGGTGTACCGGGTGATCCATTCCCGGGTGGAATTGCTGACGATCCCGCGGGGTAGGCCGAGGGCGTCGACCACCCGCAGGACCCCGGGCACGCCGGGCCTGCTGGACAGCCCGCCGAGGAGCTCCTGTTGCCGGTCGCGGACTCGGTCCTGCACCTCCCGGCGGTCCACGGTGCACCCGGTGAGCCGTTCGAGGTGTGTCCACAGATCGAATCCGATGGTTCCGACGACGGACGACCACAGATCCCTCGGGAGCTGGTGGCCGAAATCAAGGAAGACCTCCGCGTGGGCGCGGAATATCTCGGATTCCGGATCCCACAGTGTCCCGTCGAAATCGAAGAGGATTGCCTGCACTTCGTTCACGTGCACCTCCGTCGAGTGGCGGACGGCCGACCGAACATGGGTTGGTACACGGAGCTGAAACGCCCATTGGTCCATCATGGCGGAGACCGCACCGCTCCGCCATTCATAGTTCGTCGACATACCCTCGGGCGGAGTATGCCGCGCGGCGCCGGCGGGCGAGCGGTGATCGACTGGGGGGCGGAGCCGGCGCGGGCCGGCGGGGCGGGGACCGCCGGGGGAGGCGAGGAGCGATGGACGAAGACACCGAACCCGAGGACACCGAACGCGAAGCCACCGAACCCGAGGACACCGGACGCGGGAGCACCGGGCGTGAGGGCACCGGACCAGGGTGCGCCGGACCAGGGACCGGCAGGCCACGGGTCGCCGTGGTGGGACACGTCGAGTGGACGACGATCGCCGGATGGAGTTCGCGCTGGCCGGCGCCCTCACCGTCAAGTCGCTCCGCCAGTACGTCAAGGAGCTGAGCGGCCGGCTCGACCCGCTCACCGC
>NZ_JBEYVJ010000472.1:0-4709 GCF_040643935.1 Kitasatospora sp. NPDC047058
GGGGCCGGGACCGGCAGCACACGCCCGTCCCCGGCGGCCGTCCCGGCACCGCACGGCAGCGGCTGCTGCGGCAGCGGCTCATCGTCTTCGTCACCGTGACGCTCGGCGTGGCGCTGGCGATCGCGGCGGCGCAGGGGTGCGAGAACCGCGGCGACCAGGGGCGCGGTCCCGTCGGCAACGGGACGGCGGTCACCGCCGCGTCCGTGCCCGCCGACCAGCCGGGCACCGGCGGCGGGCAGTCGGTGGACGGGGTGGCTCCGTCGGCCGCGCCGCAGTCGCCGACGCCGCTGGCAGCGGCGGCCCGCGGTGGCGGCCCGGCCGGTGACGGGGCGCTGGCGCCCGCGCCGGGGCCCGGGCCCACGGCGGACTGGCCGAACCGCAGCTACCCCGACCCCGCGGGCGGCCCGGCCATCACGCTGCGGGACGGCCGTGCGGCGGGGCCCGGCCCGCAGGTCGCGCTGAGCGCCGTCCTGCCCGCCCGCTACAAGGGCGCGCCGGCGGCGCTGGTGGTGCTGCGGCGGGCCGAGGGCTCGGTACCGGCCGACCTCGTCCAGCTCTTCGCCTTCAACGGCGACGCACCGGTGCCGCTGACCTCGCGCTCCTCGGCCGCGGATCCGCTGGCGACGGCGACCTGGCGGCTGGACAACGGCGCGCTGCTCCGGGAGGAGCGCAGTGCCCAGAGCGGGGCCACCACGTCCACCCGCTACACGGTCCGGTCCGACGGCACCCTTGAGGAGTCCTGGCCCGGCGCCCCCACCCTCACGGTCACCCCGCCCCCCGCCGCAGCCCCCGCCCCACTCACCGCCCCCACCAGCTGACCCGGGGCCCCACCCGGCGCACAGGGTCGGGGAGACGCAGGCCGGAGCGCGGCAGACCCCGCAAGCCCCACCCCCGCACGAGAAGTCGGCCGGGCCGACTTCCTGTGCGTTGTCCGCCGGGGCAGGCGGCGTCAGGGGGCGGTGACGGCGTAGAAGGCCACGGCTGCGGCGGCGCCGACGTTGAGGGAGTCGATGCCGTGGGCCATCGGGATGCGGACGGCGTGGTCGGCGGCGGCGATGGCGTGGCGGGTGAGGCCGTCGCCCTCGGCGCCGAGCATCAGGGCCGCCTTGGGGAGGCGGTTGGGGGCGAGGGTGCCGAGGTCGACGGCGTTCTCCGCCGGGGTCAGGGCGAGCAGGCTGAAGCCGGCGGCGCGGACCGTGTCGAGGGCGGCCGGCCAGGGGTCGAGCCGGGCGTACGGGACGGCGAAGACGGCCCCCATCGAGACCTTGACCGCACGCCGGTAGAGCGGATCGGCGCAGTCGGGCGAGAGCAGGACCGCGTCCATGCCGAGGGCGGCGGCGCTGCGGAAGATCGCGCCCAGGTTGGTGTGGTCGACCAGGCCCTCCAGCACGGCCACCCGGCGGGCGCCGGCCAGGACGGTGGCGGCCTCCGGAAGGGGCTTGCGCTCCATCGAGGCGAGCGCTCCGCGGTGGACGTGGTACCCGGTGACGGCCTCGGCGAGGGCGGGTTCGACGACGTGGACGGGTGCCTCGGCCTCGGCGATCACGTCCGCCATCACGTCGAGCCACTTGGGTGTCAGCAGCATCGACCGCATCCGGTAGCCGGCGGCGAGGGCGCGGCGGATGACCTTCTCCCCCTCGGCGATGAACAGGCCCTCGGCGGGTTCGCGGCGGCGGCGCAGTTCGACGTCGGTCAGGCCGGTGTAGTCGGCGAGGCGCGGGTCGGCGGGGTCGGTGATGGTGCGGGGTTCGGACACCCTGCGATCTTGCCAAGCCGGGGTGGGGAAGGCCAAACGGCGGAGCGGTCGGGTGTGGCTGGCCTTGGCCCGTCGGCACGCAGAGTGCAAATATGACGTATGGCCCGTTTTTCGGGCCGATCATGGGCTCCGTCGGCTTCTGGTGCTTCTGGCTCCGCCACCGCCTCCCGTGCCACAGGCACCGCCGACTCCTCCGGTGGGCGCCCACACGGTCGGCACCAGCAGCCACGAACAGCTCGGACGAAGCCGGTGAAGCGCCGGTCGGTCGCCGGGCAGGTCTTCGCGCTCCAGGTCGTGGTGGTGCTGCTGCTGGTGGCGGCCGCCGTGATCGCGCTGGTGGTGCAGTCTCGCAACGACGCCCGGCAGGAGGCGACCAACCGGTCGGTGGCGGTCGCGCAGACCTTCGCCAACTCGCCCGGCATCGTGGAGGCGCTGCGCTCCCCCGACCCGACCGCGATCCTCCAGCCCCACGCCCAGGCGGCACGGATCAACGCGGGCGTGGACTTCATCGTCGTGCTCAGTACCGACGGCATCCGCTACACCCACCCCAACCCGGCCCGGATCGGCCAGAAGTTCGTCGGCAACTACGAGCCCGCCGTGCAGGGCCAGGTGGTGACCGAGGAGGTCAACGGCACGATCGGGCCGCTGGTCCAGGCGATCGTGCCGGTGCGCGCGCCGGACGGCCAGGTGGTCGGGGAGGTGTCGTCGGGCATCACGATCGCCAACGTGAGCAGCGCCAGCGAGCGGCAGCTGCCGGTCGTACTGGGTGCGGCGGCGGTCGCGCTGGGGCTGGCGACCTGTGGCACGGCGCTGATCAGCCGGCGGCTGCGGCGGCAGACGCACGGGCTCGGTCCGGTCGAGATGACGCGGATGTACGAGCACCACGCGGCGGTGCTGCACGCGGTGCGCGAGGGCGTGCTGATCGTCGCGGGCGACGGGCAGCTGCTGCTCTGCAACGACGAGGCGCGCCGGCTGCTGGACCTGCCGGCCGATGCCGAGGGCCGTCAGGTGACGGACCTGGGCCTGGAACGGGCGCCCGCGGAGCTGCTGACCGCCAACCGGCCGGTCACCGACGAGGTGGTGCTGGCCGGTGAACGGCTGCTGGCGGTGAACGTCCGGCTGACGGACCGGGACGGCGGCCCGCCCGGCTGCGTCGCCACGCTGCGTGACTCCACCGAGCTGCTGGCGCTCTCCGGCCGGGCCGAGGTGGCGCAGCGGCGGCTGCGGCTGCTGTACGACGCGGGCGTGACGGTGGGCAGCACGCTGGACGTGGAGCGGACGGCCGAGGAGCTGGCGCAGGTGACGGTGCCGCGGTTCGCCGACTTCGTCACGGTGGACCTCGCGGAGCAGGTGCTGGAGGGCGAGGAGCCGCCGCCCGGGCTGGCGATCGTGCGGATGCGCCGGGCGGCGTTCAAGGGCGTCCGGGACGGCTCGCCGTTCTACCCGGTGGGCACGGTGCTGGAGGTCGTGCCGTCGACGCCGCTGGCCGGGGCGCTGGACACCGGGCAGCCGGCGCTGGAGCCGCGGCTGGCCGAGACGCACGCGTGGCGGGAGCAGGACCCGGACGGCGCGGCCCACGCGCTGGAGTACGGGGTGCACTCGCTGGTGCGGGTGCCGCTGCGGGCGCGCGGGGTGCTGCTGGGGGTGGCCCGGTTCTGGCGGGCGGACCGGGCCGAGCCGTTCGAGGAGGACGATCTGGCGCTGGCCGAGGAGCTGGTGTCGCACGCCGCGGTGTGCATCGACAACGCGCGCCGGTACACCCGGGAGCACGCGATGGCGGTGACGCTGCAGCACAGCCTGCTGCCGCGCACCCTGCCGGAGCAGAACGCGCTGGAGGTGGCGCACCGGTACCTGCCGGCGCAGGCGGGGGTGGGCGGGGACTGGTTCGACGTGATCCCGCTGCCGGGCGCCCGGGTGGCGCTGGTGGTCGGCGACGTGGTGGGCCACGGCCTGCACGCGGCGGCGACGATGGGGCGGCTGCGGACGGCGATCCACAACTTCTCGACGCTGGACCTGCCGCCGGACGAACTGCTGGGGCACCTGGACGACCTGGTGAACCGGATAGACCAGGAGGAGTCGGCGCTGGGCGGTGCGGCCGCGGTGACCGGGGCGACCTGCCTGTACGCGATCTACGACCCGGTGTCGCGGCGCTGCACGCTGGCGAGTGCGGGGCACCCGCCGCCGGCGCTGGTCGGCCCGGACGGACGGGTGGTGTTCCCGGAGCTGCCGACCGGGCCGCCGCTGGGGCTGGCGGTGCTGCCGTTCGAGACGACGGAGCTGGAGGTGGCGGAGGGCAGCCGGCTGGTGCTGTACACGGACGGGCTGGTGGAGGACCGTGAGCGGGACATCGACGTGGGCCTGGAGCTGCTGCGGGCGGCGCTGGCCGGACCGCCGCGGACGCCGGAGCAGACCTGCGCGGACGTGCTGGGCGCGATGCTGCCGGCGCACCCGCAGGACGACATCGCGCTGCTGGTGGCGCGGACCCGGGTGCTGGCGCCGGACCAGGTGGCGGAGTGGGACGTGCCGTCCGACCCGGCGGCGGTGGGCGCGGTGCGGGGGGCGGTGGCCGAGCGGTTGGCGCAGTGGGGGCTGGAGGAGGCGGCGTTCGTCACCGAGCTGATCCTGAGCGAGCTGGTGACCAACGCGATCCGGTACGGGTCGGGGCCGATCCGGGTGCGGCTGCTCCGGGACCGGGCGCTGATCTGCGAGGTGTCGGACGCGAGCAGTACGTCGCCGCACCTGAAGTACGCGGCGACCACGGACGAGGGCGGGCGCGGGCTGTTCCTGGTCGCGCAGTTCGCGGACCGCTGGGGGACGCGGTACACGGCCACCGGGAAGGTGATCTGGACCGAGCAGCCGCTGGAGTAGGAAGTCGGCCGGGTTCGGCCACCGCCCCGGCCACGGCTTCGGCGTCGGTGCGGGCGAGCGCCTCCGGCGGGACGCTCGCCGTGCA
>NZ_JBEYVJ010000473.1:0-4707 GCF_040643935.1 Kitasatospora sp. NPDC047058
CCGCGGCCGGGCCGGTCCCGCCGCCGCCCCGGTGGCCGGCCCAGAGCGCGACCACCGGCGCGGCCAGCACCGCGGCCAGCACCCCGGTGGTCACCACCCGGCGGCGCACCGCCAGCGCGCGGCCCGCGTCCGGTGCGCGGTGCCGCGGGAACCCGCTCTGGTCGAACCGCAGGCCCGGCTCGACCACCGGCGCCGGGACGGCCGTCCGCCGGCCGGCCGGAGCCCCGGCCGCACGCGGCAGGAACAGCACCCCGCCGCCCCGCCCGGCCCCGCCCGTGGCCGGAGCCGGCTCCGCCGCGGGCGCGGTGAGCACCGGCAGCCCGGAGAGGCCCGCCGTCCCGTCCGCGACCTCGCTGGCCACCCGCTCGGCCGTGCCCCGGCAGGTCGGGCAGTCCACCACGTGCTGCACCAGCTCGCGGCGCAGTGCCGGGCCGAGCACCCAGTCCCGCCAGCTCTCCGCGCCGGCCCCGCCGAGGCGGTCCAGCTCGGGACAGCTGCCGACGCCGAGCACCAGCAGGGCCTCCCTGGTCCGGCCGACCTCGGCCCGGGCCGAGCCGAGCAGGGTGCGGGCGGTCTCGAAGGGGACGCCCAGTACGGCCGCCACCTCGATCGGGCTGAGCCGGTGGCGGACCGACAGCTCCAGCGCCTCGCGCTGTTCGGGGTCGGTGCCGGCGGCCTCGGGCCAGGCCAGCGAGGCCAGCTCGCGCCGCCGCCGGGCCGCCTCCGCGGCCGGGAGCGCCGCCCCGGCGCCTGCCGGCGGTGCAGCGTCCCGCAATGCAGCGTCCCGCAGTGCAGTGGCCCGCGGGGCAGCGTCCCGTGCGGCGGCGCCCTGCGGGACGGCCAGACGCAGGGCACCCGCCGACGGGACGTCCGCCGGGGTGCCCGGGCCGGCCCCGTCGTCCAGCCGGCGGAGGCAGCAGTAGCGCGCGAGCGAGTACAGCCAGGCCCGCACCATCCCGGGCTCGGCCAGCCGCGCGCCGTGCCGCAGGGCCAGCTCGCGCACCTCGCGCAGGGCGGCGGCGGCCGCTTCGTGCTCGCACAGCACCGAGAGGCAGTAGGTGAACAGGCCGTCCACCTGCCGCTCGTACGCCGCGAGCACGGGGTCGCGCGGCCCTTCAGAACGCGTTGTCACCCGACCGACGGTAGAGACCCGGGGGGTGCCGTTCCGGCGTTTCCCTTCTGTTGTACTTCTTTCGGGTAACAACATCGCCCGTTCGTGGACCGCCCGCGAGCCCCCGGACGCGGCCCGCGCTCCCGCCCGCGCCCCCGCTCCCGGCCCGTTGTCGGACCCAGGCGCTACGGTGACCGCATGGCTGCCCGTACCAAGACCTCCGCCAAGCCGCGCCCGGCGTACCGCTGCACCGAGTGCGGCAACCAGCTGCCCAAATGGGTCGGCCGCTGCCCGGAGTGCAACGCCTGGGGCACGGTCGAGGAGTACGGTGCGGTGCCGGTCCGGACGACGGCCGCCGGCCCGGTGAGCGCCCCCGCCCGCCCGATCGCCCAGGTGGACGGCCAGGTGGCGACGGCCCGGTCCACCGGCGTGCCCGAGCTGGACCGGGTGCTCGGCGGCGGTCTGGTCCCCGGCGCCGTGGTGCTGCTGGCCGGCGAGCCGGGCGTCGGCAAGTCCACCCTGCTGCTGGACGTCGCGGCCAAGGCCGCCAGCGCGCAGCACCGCACGCTGTACGTCACCGGCGAGGAGTCGGCCGGCCAGGTCCGGCTGCGGGCGGACCGGATCAACGCGCTCTCCGAGCACCTCTACCTGGCCGCCGAGTCCGACCTCGGCGCCGTCCTCGGGCACATCGAGGCGGTCAGCCCCGGCCTGCTGATCCTGGACTCGGTGCAGACCATCGCCTCCGCCGAGCTGGACGGCGCCCCCGGCGGCCCGGCCCAGGTCCGCGAGGTGGCGAACGCGCTGATCCGGGCGTCCAAGGAACGCGGCATGGCCACCCTGCTGGTCGGCCACGTCACCAAGGACGGCCAGATCGCCGGCCCCCGCCTGCTGGAGCACCTGGTGGACGTGGTGCTGAGCTTCGAGGGGGACCGGCACGCCCGGCTGCGGCTCATCCGCGGGGTCAAGAACCGGTACGGCGCGACCGACGAGGTGGGCTGCTTCGAACTGCACGACGAGGGCATCGCCGGCCTGGCCGACCCGTCCGGCCTCTTCCTGACCAGGCGTGACAAGCCCGTTCCGGGCACCTGCCTGACCGTGACCCTGGAGGGCAAGCGGCCGCTGGTCGCGGAGGTGCAGGCGCTGATGGTGGATTCGCAGATCCCGTCCCCGCGCCGCACCACCTCGGGCCTGGAGTCGCCCCGGATCGCGATGATCCTGGCCGTGGTCGAGCGCCACGGCGGGGTCAAGCTCGGCAAGCAGGACATCTACACCGCGACGGTCGGCGGGGTGAAGCTGAGCGAGCCCTCGGCGGACCTCGCGGTCGCCCTCGCGGTGGCCAGCTCCTCCTCCGACACCCCGCTGCCGAGCAACCTGGTGGCGATCGGCGAGGTCGGCCTGGCGGGCGAGGTCCGGCGGGTGACGGGTGTGCAGCGGCGGCTGGCCGAGGCGCACCGGCTGGGCTTCACCCACGCCCTGGTCCCGCCGGACCCGGGCAAGGTCCCGCCCGGCATGAAGGTGGTCGAGGTGGCCGACATCGGCGAGGCGCTGCGGGCCATCCCGGGCCGCCGCCGGGCCCCCGCCAAGCCGCGGAGTGAGGCACCGTCGGCGCCGCCCACCCCGCGCCGGGCCGCCGCCGCGCCCCCCGTCACGGCCTACCCGGAGGAGCTGATGGAGGGGTGGGAGCCGCTCGACTCCGACGAACTGCGCTGACCCAAGCCCTGTCGAAGCCGCACGCAGTTAGACTTTCCCCTGTCTATTGGCGAAAAGGCAGTACTAAGCGACAGAGCAACAGACCGTAGGCCGGCGCACGGCGCGAGGCGCGCGGTACGGGGTCGACCGGAGGAGTCACGTGGCAGCCAGCGACCGGGCGGACAAGTCCTCCCGCGAGGAGGCCCTGCTGCGGGCCTCCCTCACCGCCATCGCGCCCGGAACGGGGCTGCGTGACGGCCTGGAACGGGTGCTGCGGGCCAACACCGGCGGTCTGATCGTGCTCGGCTTCGACAAGACGGTCGAGTCGATCTGCACCGGCGGCTTCGTCCTCGACGTGGAGTTCACCGCGACCAGGCTGCGCGAGCTGTGCAAGCTCGACGGTGCCGTGGTGCTGGACAAGGACATCACCAAGATCGTCCGGGCTGGCGTGCACCTGATGCCGGACTCCACCATCCCGACCGACGAGACCGGCACCCGCCACCGCACCGCGGAGCGGGTCAACCGGCAGACCGGCTTCCCGGTGGTCGCGGTCTCGCACTCGATGCGGCTGATCGCGATGTACGTCAACGGCACCCGCCGGGTGCTGGAGGACTCGACCACGGTCCTCTCCCGGGCCAACCAGGCGCTGGCCACCCTGGAGCGGTACAAGCTCCGGCTGGACGAGGTGGCCGGCACGCTCTCCGCGCTGGAGATCGAGGACCTGGTGACCGTCCGGGACGTCACCGCCGTCGCCCAGCGGCTGGAGATGGTCCGGCTGATCGCCACCGAGATCGCCGGCTACGTGCTGGAGCTCGGCATCGACGGCCGGCTGCTCTCGCTCCAGCTGGACGAGCTGATCGCGGGCGTGGAGCCGGAGCGCGAGCTGGTCGCCCGGGACTACTTCCCGGAGCGGGCCGCCAAGAAGGGCCGGACGGTCACCGAGGTGCTGGCCGACCTGGAGGCGCTGACCCACGCGGAGCTGCTCGACCTGCAGACGGTGGCCAAGGCGCTCGGTTACTCGGGCTCGCCGGAGTCGCTGGACTCCGCGGTCTCGCCGCGCGGCTACCGGCTGCTGGCCAAGATCCCGCGGCTGCCGAACACGGTGATAGAGCGCCTGGTCGAGCACTTCGGCGGACTGCAGAAGCTGCTGGCGGCCAGCATCGACGACCTGCAGACGGTCGAGGGCGTCGGCGAGACCCGGGCCCGCTCGGTCCGCGAGGGCCTCTCCCGCCTTGCCGAATCGTCCATCCTGGAGCGCTACGTCTGACCGGCGCAGCGCGCCCGCCCGTGTGCGAGGACGGCCCCCTGGGGAGCACCCCCGGGGGCCGTCCTCGTCCCCGGGCCCGGGGTCGGCCCCGGGCGGGCGGCGGAACGCCGGAGCCCCGGCGCGCGGCCGGGGCTCCGGAAGGTGCTGCTGAGCGGCGGTCAGCTCTCCAGGCGGATCGAGGAGCGGGCCGAGACCTGGCCCCCCGAGAGGCCGGTGAGGTCGGCGACCACCAGGTAGGTGCCGGCCGGCGCGGGCACCGGGTCGGCGGTGGCGCACTGCTGCTTGCTGCGGCTGCGGTCCCAGGTGAAGGTCTCGGTCAGGCCGCCGTTCGCCGGGATCTGCACCCAGCTGCTGCCCCGGTCGGACGGGCAGTCGCCGGAGGACCAGATCCGGTCGCCGTTGCTGGCCGTCACGGTGATGGCCGAGGTGGTCCGGCCCAGGTCGACCCGGCAGTTGGCGCCGGCCGAGTTGTGGACGGTCAGCGCCAGCTTCGGCTTGTCCTTGGGCTGGTAGGAGTTCTGCGCGCCGGCCAGCTCCAGCGTCACCTGCGAGGAGGCGCAGACGGGCAGCGCCATGACCTCGGAGGTGTTCACCGCGGGCCCACCGGTGCCGCCGGCCGCGCCGCCGCTCGTGCCGCCCG
>NZ_JBEYVJ010000474.1:0-4705 GCF_040643935.1 Kitasatospora sp. NPDC047058
CGCCGCCGGACCGGGCCGGCTGCCCGGGACGGTCACCGTGCGGCTGCCACAGGACCGGACCGCGGCGCTGGCCGCGCTCGCCCGCCGCCACCAGGTCACCCTGAACACCGTGCTCCAGGGAGCCTGGGGCCTGCTGCTCGGCTGGCTGACCGGCAACCCCGACGTGGTGCTGGGCACCGTGGTGTCGGGCCGGCCGCCGGAGCTGCCCGGGGTGGAGTCCGTCGTCGGGCTGCTCACCAACACCCTGCCGATGCGGGTGCGCCCGCACCCGGAGGAGACGGTCCCGGCCTTCCTCGCGCGGCTGCGCGACGAGCAGGCCGGGCTGCTGCCGCACCACCACCTCGGGCTGGCCGAGATCCAGGCGCTCACCGGGCTGCCCGTCCTCTTCGACACCGTCACGGCGTTCGAGAACTACCCCGTCGACGCGGCGGTCGGGGACGAACTCGCCCCGGGGCTGCGGCTGGTGGCCGCCGACATCGAGGACGCCACCCACTACCCGCTGAGTCTGACGGTCGTTCCCGGGGCGGAGCTGGAACTGCGGATCGGCCACCGCCGCGACCTGGTCGACGCCGATGAGGCCCGCCGCTGGGCCGACCGGCTGGCCGGGCTGCTGGCGGCGCTGGCCGACGGATCCGACGGCCCCCTGGCCGACCTGGTGCCGCTGCTCGACGGGGAGCGCGCACAACTGCTGGAGGACTGCCACGGCGCCGTGCGGACGCTGCCCCGGGGCACCCTCGCGGATCGGTTCGAGGAGCAGGCGCGGCGCGGCCCCGGGAACGAGGCACTGGTCCTCGCGGGGCGGTCCGTCCGCTACGGCGAGCTGAACGCCAGGGCCAACCGGCTGGCCCGGCTGCTGGCCGCCGGCGGTGCGGGACCGGGGCAGCGGGTCGCCGTGCTGCTGCCCCGCTCGGTCGACTTGGTGGTCGCGCTGCTCGCCGTGCTGAAGTGCGGCGCCGCGTTCGTCCCCGTGGACCCGGACAACCCGGCCGACCGGGTCCGCTTCACCCTCGCCGACGCCGCACCCGCCGCGGTGCTCACCACCGAGGCGCTGCGCCCGCTCATCGGGGCCGTGCCCCTGGTCGTGGCCGCCGCCGAGGCCGAGGACGGCTTCGCCGCGGCCGTCGCGCACCTGTCCCCGGAGGACCTGGCGGACGCGGACCGGACCGCCGCGCCGACCCCGGCCGACACCGCCCTCATCATCTACACCTCGGGCTCGACCGGACGGCCGAAGGGCGTGCTGGTCAGCGGGCGGACGCTGCTCAACCGGATCGCGTGGTACGCCGAGCAGTTCCCGTACGGCCCGGCCGAGACGGTGGTCGCCAAGACGACCCTCGGCTTCGTCGACGGGCCGGTCGAGCTGCTGGGCGCCCTGCTGAACGGCGCCCGGATCGCGCTCGCCGACAGCGCGACCGCCCGCAGCGCCACCGCCCTGGCGGAGTTCGTCGCCTCCGCCGGCGAGTGCCGGGTCACCGTGGTGCCGAGCCTGCTGGAGTCGATGCTCGACCTGGCCGGGCACCGGGACCTGACGTCGTGCCGGCTCTGGGTGTCGAGCGGGGAGGCGCTGCCGCCCCGGCTCGCCCGGCGCTTCGCCGAGACCCTGCCCGGCTCGCGGCTGGTCAACTTCTACGGCTCCTCCGAGACGGGAGCGGACACCCTCTTCGCCGAGTACGACGGCGCCGAGGTGCTGGCGGGCCGCCCGGTGTGGAACACCCGGACCTACGTCCTGGACTCCTGGCGCCGCCCGGTGCCGACCGGGGTGGTGGGCGAGCTGTACGTGGCCGGCACCTGCCTGGCCGACGGCTACCTGCACCAGGAGGAGCTCACCCGGGAGCGCTTCCTGCCCTGCCCGTTCGGCCCGCCGGGCGAGCGGATGTTCCGCACCGGCGACCTGGTGCGCCGCCGCCCGGACGGGCAGCTGGAGTACCTGGGGCGCGCCGACGACCAGCTGAAGATCCGCGGCGTGCGGGTCGAGCCGGGCGAGGTGGAGGCGGTGCTGGCCGGCCACCCCGCCGTGGACCGGGCCGTGGTCGCCGGGCGGGCCGACGGCGTCGGCGAGCACCGCCTGATCGCCTGGGTGGTGCCGGTGCCCGGCGCGGACCCGGGGACCGGCACCGAGCTGCGCCGGTACGCGCGGGAGCGGCTGCCCGACCAGATGGTCCCGGCCCTCGTCGTGACGGTGGCCGAGCTGCCGCTGACCGCAAGCGGCAAGACCGACCGCCGGGCCCTTCCGGAGCCCGACTTCGCGGCGCTCTCGGCCGGCCGCGCCCCGCGCACCGGGCGCCAGGAACTGCTGTGCAAGCTGTTCGCCGACGTGCTGGCCCTGGATGCCGTCACCATCGACGACTCCTTCTTCGACCTGGGCGGGCACTCGCTGCTCGCCACCCGGCTGATCAGCCGGATCCGGGCCGAACTCGGCGTGGAGGTCCCGCTGCGGACCCTCTTCGAGGCCCCGACGGTCGCGGTCCTGGACGAGTGGCTGGAGCGGGCGGAGGCGACCACCCGGCCGGCGCTGCGGGCGGCGGAGCGGCCACTGGAGATCCCGCTCGCCCCGGTGCAGCGCCGGCTGTGGTTCCGCAACCGGCTGGCCGGAGCGGGCGGGGACCACCTGATGCCGATGGTGCTGCGGCTGCGCGGACCCCTCGACCCGGTGGCGCTGGAGCAGGCCCTCAACGACGTGGTCGCCCGGCACGAGAGCCTGCGCACGGCCTTCCCCGACTGGGACGGCCGCCCCCAACAGGTGGTGCTCGACCCGGAGGAGGCCCCGCTGCGACTGGACCCCGTCCTGGTCGGCGCCGCGGAGCTACCCGGGGCGGTGGCGGCCGAGACGGCGCGGGGCTTCGACCTCACCGCCGAGACCTCGGTGCGGGCCCGGCTGTTCCGCCTGGCGGACGACGAGCACGTGCTGCTCCTGGTGCTGCACCACATCGTCTGCGACGGCTGGTCGCTGGCCCCGCTGGCCCGGGACGTGGCCCGCGCGTACACCGCCCGGGTCGTCGGCGGCGCGCCGGACTGGCCCGGACTCGCGGTGCAGTACGCGGACTTCGCCCTGTGGCAGCTGGCGCTGCTCGGCGACGAGGCGGACCAGGACTCCCGGCTCGGCCGGCAGCTCGCCTACTGGCGGCGCGAACTCGACGGAATCTCCGAGGAGTTGAGTATCGCCGGGGCCCGCCCGCGGCCGCCGGGCCCCGGCGGCCCGGCCGGCCGGCTGTCGGCCCGGCTGCCGGCGTCCGCCCACCGGGACCTGGTGGAGCTGGCCCGGGCGACGGCGAGCAGCCCGTTCATGGTCTGCCAGGCCGCGCTGGCGGCCGTGCTCGCCGAACACGGCGCAGGGGACGACGTCCCGATCGGCACGCCGATCGCCGGCCGCACCGACGAGGCCCTCGACCCGCTGGTCGGCTTCTTCGTGAACACCCTCGTGCTGCGCATCCGGACCGGCGGGCGCCCGACCTTCCGGGAGCTGCTCGCCCGGGTCCGCGGCACCGTTCTGGCCGCCCACGCGCACCAGGACGTGCCGTTCGACCAGGTCGTCCAGGCGCTCGCGCCGGAGCGGGTGACCGGCCGGCACCCGCTGTTCCAGGTCATGCTGGCCTTCCAGAACAACGCGGTGCCGCGGCTCGCGCTGCCCGGCCTGACGGTGGAACCGGAGCCGTCGCCCGACCGGACGGCCCGCTTCGACCTGCGCTTCGAGCTGGCCGAGCGCCGGGGGCCGGCAGGGGAGCCGGACGGCGTCGACATCGTCCTCGACCACGCCCTCGACCTGTTCGAGGAAGGGGTGGCGGCCCGCCTGCTGGACGCGTTCGCCACCCGGCTGGAGCAGTTCGTGGCAGACCCCGGAACCGTGCCGGGCCCCCCCGGGGTCCCGGAATGACCGGCAGGACGGGCCCCGGAGCCCTGCCGTCCGTGACGCAACATCGGAAAGTGGTGGAAGATGCCTGAGTTGTCCCTCGTCTGCGTCCCCTTCGCCGGGGCCGGCGCGATGTCTTTCCGGTCCTGGAACGCGCCCGCCGAGCCGGACATCCGGATCGTTCCGGTGCGGCTGCCGGGGCGTGAGCGGCTCATCGAGGAGGAGCCGCTCAGGAGCGTCCCCGAGGCGGTGCGCCTGGTGCTGCCGGAGCTGCTGGAGGCCGTGCGGGGCACCCGCGTGGCGCTGTTCGGGCACAGCAGCGGCGGTGTGCTCGCCTACGCGCTCGCCCTGGAGCTGGCCGCGGCGCCGGACGTCGAGGTGGTCCGGCTGTTCGCCAGCGGGGCGCCGGCCCCGGGAGCGCCGCGGAGCCGTCGGGCCACCGGCCTGCCGGACGAGCAGTTCATCGAGCGGATCGAGGAGTTCGCCGGCTACCGGCACCCGGCCCTGGACAACCCGGGGATGCGGGAGCTGATTCTGCCGACCCTGCGGGCGGACGTGGAGATGTACGAGACCTACCGCTTCGACCCGGACGCCGTGCTCCCGGTGGGCATCACCGCCCTGCGCGGGCGCGACGACGAGTGCGTCGAGCTCGCCGAGGCGCGGGCCTGGGAGCGGGCGACCAGCGCCGACTTCACGCTGGTGGAGATGGCCGGCGGGCACATGTACCTGAACAACGCGGTGCCCGATGTGCTGGGGATCGTCCGCGCGGCGACGGCGGCCGCGGCCGTGTGACGCGGCGCGGCACAACGCGAGGAAGGGGCCCGCACACCCCCAGGCTGAGAACGCCTGGGGGTGTGCGGG
>NZ_JBEYVJ010000475.1:0-4691 GCF_040643935.1 Kitasatospora sp. NPDC047058
CGTTCGTCGTCGTCGGATCGCGTCGGCTGAACCGGCTGGAGGAGGTCATGAGCGCCTTCTCGGTGACCGTCCCGGTGAGCGCGAAGGCCAGCGCCGCCGCGGGCACACCCCGGGCCGCATACCGCAGCGCCCGCGCGGCACGGTCCCGCCTGGCGCGGTCCCGCCCGGCAGACCCGTCCGAGACGCGGTCCCGCCCGCCGGCCAGCCGGTGCAGACCGTCCGCCAGGGCCACGAAGAGGACCGGCATCAGCACCGCGTTGTAGTGGTACGCGGTGTCCCAGTACGTCGGGCTCGGCGTCCAGAACCGGCCCGCCAGCGGCAGCACCAGCAGCAGGCTCAGTGGCGAGCGCAGCGCCACGAAGAGGGTGGGCGCGAGCAAGGCGGCGACGGTGTGCCACTTGACCGCGGGCAGCAGCAGCCGGGTCACCGGATTGCCGTGCCAGGCGCCGTTCGCACCGTAGTCGTACGCCCCGCCGGGGTTCATGGCCGGCACCACCGCCAGCACCGCCAGCAGCGTCACCGCGACCGCCGCCAGCACCGTCGCCGCGCCCAGCCGGCGCCGGCCGCGCCACCAGACGTACAGGCCGATCCCCGCCACGACCAACCCCTGGTCCTCCTTCACCAGCAGCAGCGGCAGCGCCCAGCCGACCGCCGCCCGGTACCGGCCGCGGGCCAGCGCCGCCACCGCGCCCGCGGCCAACGGAACGGCCAGCGCCACCTCGTGGAAGTCGAACGAGCTCGCCCGCCAGAGCCCCCAGGACAGTCCGTACGCCGACCCGACGGCCAACCCGCGCATCCGCCCGAGGAGTTCCACGGCCAGCCCGGTGACCGGTACGCAGGAGAGTGCGAACAGCAGGGCCTGCGCCACCAGTAGCGTGGTGGCGCCGGGGAAAAGCCGGTAGAGCGGCGCCAGCACCGCCAGCAGCGGGCTGAAATGGTCGCCGAGCAGCGGGAATCCGCTCCCTTTCAGCGTGGCCACCGGGGCCGCCTGCAGTGCGGCGTAACCGCGTACCCCCTGCTCGAATATCCCGAGGTCGAAGCCGGTCGACTCCATCCGCCAGTGCCGGGGCACCGAGAGCAGCAGCGCGTACCCGCCGGCCGGCAGCACGGGAATCCAGGAAAGCAGGCGCGGGGAAATCCGGAGGCGTTCACTCGTCACCCGGTGGACGCTAGGAAATTCCCGCTGAAGGGATTCTGAACGAACCTGAGGATCCATTCAGGAAGGACGTTCCCGGCACATCGGTCAACTGCATTGCGAGCGATGGGAATTGACTTATCCTGAGGCAATGCGCCTTTTGATGGTCGAAGACGAGGAACGGCTCGCCCGGTCGCTGAGCCAGGGCCTGCGGGCGGAGGGCTACGCCGTCGACGTGGTCGGCGACGGCCTGCTCGGCCTCGAACAGGCCCGCGCCGGCGACTACGCCGCGATCGTGCTCGACCTGATGCTGCCCGGCCTCAACGGCTTCCGGGTCTGCGAGGAACTGCGCCGCGAGGCCAACCCCGTCCCGATCCTGATGCTCACCGCCAAGAACGGCGAGTACGACGAGGCCGAGGCGCTCGACTGCGGAGCGGACGACTTCCTCAGCAAGCCCTTCTCCTGCGTGGTCCTCACCGCCCGGCTGCGCGCCCTGCTGCGCCGCAGCGGCACGGCCCGCCCGCCCGTGCTGGCCCTCGCCGACCTGCGGATCGACCCGGCCGCCCGCCGCTGCACCGTCGGTGACGACGAACTGCGGCTTACCATCAAGGAGTTCGGCGTCCTCGAATGCCTGCTCCGGCGCCCCGACCAGGCGGTGCCGAAGACCGAGATCCTGGACGCCGTCTGGGACTCCGCGTTCCGCGGCGACGTCAACATCGTCGAGGTCTACATCGCGGCGCTGCGCCGCAAGCTGGACCGGGCCGGGGCGCACTGCCTGATCGAGACCGTCCGCGGCATCGGCTACCGGCTGGCGGCACCCGGTGCGCACTGACCCGTTCGTGCAGCCGTTCCGCCCGCGCCGGTCGTGGCGCCCCGGCGTCCGGTTGCGCGCGGCGCTGGCGGCCCTGCTCGCCTCGGCGGTGGCCTTCGGCTTCGCCGCGTACCGGGTCGGCCACACCGTGCAGGAAGAGCTGGAGCACACCGCCATCGCCCGCGCCGGGCTCACGGTGCAGAACGTCGCGCACAAGATCCCGGGCAGTCCCGACGAGCCCTTCGGGGACGGCGTCTACGCCGTGCTGGCCGAGGACGGGCGATGGCTGCGCTCCGGCGGCCTCTCCGCCGCATTCCATCGCGAGGCCCCGCGCCTGGGCCTGCTGCCGATCGACCCGGGCGCCAGGCGGAGCCGGATCGAGGGCGAGCTGGCGTCGCCGCACTGCTGCGAATCCGTCGACGAGCTCACGATCCGCCTCCCGTCCGGCATCGCTCCGAACCTGTCGTCGTGGCGGCTCAAAGGCCGGACGGTCCGCTATTACCGCACCCTCGCCGGCCCGTTCACCAGTGACCAACTCGCCGCCTACTCCGGCGTCACAGGCCTGCCGCCGCAGTGGCTCACCGTCGTCGCGCTGATCGACACGCAGGAGGCCGAGCTTACCGCCGCCACCGTCACCTGGGTCCTCGGCGCCCTTCTGGCCCCCGCCGCCTCGGTCTTCGTCGCGCTGACCGCCTGGCTGGTCACCGGCCTCGCGTTGCGCCCGGTCGAGTCGATCCGGCGCGGGATGGCCCGGATCGGCGCCGGTGCGTTCCACGAACGCGTCCCCGTGCCGCCCTCCCGGGACGCCGTCGCCCGGCTCGCCGTCACCACCAACACCACGCTCGACCGGCTGGAACGCGCGCTGGCCGAGCAACGCCGGCTGGTCGCCGACGCCTCGCACGAGCTGCGCAGCCCGCTGGCCGCGCTGCGCAGCACCCTGGAAATCCCGCTCGCACACCCGGCGCAGGCCGACTGGCCCGCGGTGGTGGCCGGTGCGCTGGCCGACACCGAACGCCTCCAGGACCTCGCCGACGACCTGCTGCTGTTGGCCCGCACCCAGGAGGCCGGCGCGGGCGGCGTGGCGGAGGGCGCCGTCGGGCTGCACGACCTGATCGCCGAACAGCTCGCCGAGCGCGGCCACACGGACCCCGGTCTCACCTTCCGCTTCGAGCCCTCGGAGGGCCCGGGGGAGCAGGCCGAGGCGGTGCCGGCCGAGGTGGTGGTGGCCGGCCGGGAGGTACTGGTCGGGCGGATGCTGCGAAACCTGCTGGACAACGCCGCCCGCCATGCCACGGCCACCGTCACCGTCCGGCTCGGCGTCGCCGGCGGCTGGGCCCGGCTGGAGGTGGACGACGACGGCCCCGGCATCCCCGCCGAGGACCGCGAGCGTGTCTTCGAGCGCTTCGTCCGGCTCGACACCGCGCGCAACCGTTCCACCGGCGGGGCCGGCCTCGGCCTCGCCCTGGTCCGCACCATCGCCATGTCGCTCGGCGGCACCGCGACCGCCGAGGCCCCGCCGGACGGGCACGGCGCCCACCTGGTGGTCCGCCTGCCGGCGGCCGTCGGCTGACGTCGGCCGCCGGGCGGAGCCGCCGGGCCGAACACTGGATGATGCGTGGTCACATGATCAGCTATATTCGCCGCGCGGCCCGAGGGGGAGCGGCCGCGTCCGCCGACTTCCCCGGGAACCTGGTCACCGTGTCGCAGCCGATCGACGATCCGTCCGCCGCCGTTCCCGCGTCGCCGCCGCCGAAGGCCGCGGACCCCTTCGCGCCGCCGCCGCCGGCCGGGCAGGCGCCTTACGGACCCGGCGCCCACGGTTGGCCGCCGGGTGCGGCCGGGCGTCCGGCGGCGAAGCCGATGAGCAGGCTCGCCGTCACCTCGCTCACACTCGGCGTCCTCGGGTTCGTCCCGCCGCTGTCGGTGCTGTCGATGGGGTTCTCCATCGGCGCCTTCAGCCGGATCTCACGCCGCGGCCAGCGCGGCTTCGGGCTCGCCGCCGCGGGTCTGGTCCTCTCCTGGTTCTGGCTGGTCAACGCCGTCGTGGTCGTGGTGATCCTCGCCTTCCTCCTCCAGGACCTCTCCGCCGGCCCGGAACGCGGCCCGGACGGACGCCCGAAGTACGCCGGGAAGGCCGGCCCCTGGTACCTCAAGGAAGGCGACTGCGCCGCCGACTACGCGGGCACGTGGAACGACGACGCGCTGAGCGACTACCAGGTCGTCCCGTGCGACCAGCCGCACCGGTACGAGGTGTTCGCGGTGGTCCGCATCCCCGGCGGCCGCTCCTACCCCGGCGACGCCACCGTCGGCGACGCGGCGAACCGCCTCTGCACGGCTCGGCAGAGCGCCACCGAGCGGCCGCCCGGCGCCATGGTCGGCACGACCTACCCGTCGGTCGGCACCTGGTGGCTGAACGGGGACCACGAAGCCCTCTGCTACTACAGCGCGGCCATCCCCTGGACCGGCCCCGCCAAGCCGGCCACCCCGACCGGCAGCCCGACGACGGTCTGACCGCCACGCCCGGCGGGGAGCCGGGGAGGGGCCACCGGCCACCGGGTGGGGTCGGATGCGCTCCGGCGTCGGCGGGCGTGCCCTGCGGCCTCAGCCGGCAGGGGCGAGGAGAGCGGTCAGGCCGGACGTCCCCAGCCGGGTGCCCCCTGGACGAAGTCGTTCACGGCGAGCGCCGCGACGCGGTCGGTCTCGAGGGCGACCGACCGGAAGCCGGTCTCCACCAGCCGGGCGAAC
>NZ_JBEYVJ010000476.1:0-4670 GCF_040643935.1 Kitasatospora sp. NPDC047058
GGCTGGATGGCCGAGGACAAGTCGCTCGGCGCGGTCTGGCTCATCGGCGGGGTCGGCGCGCTTCACGGCCTCGCCGGGGGCCTCGGTGAGGCTGCGCAGGAAGTACGCGAACAGCGCGCCGACCCCGCCGATGAGCCAGACCGCGCCGAGCGACTTGTCCTCGGCCATCCAGCCGGTCAGCTGGTCCCTGCCCTCGGCGAGCAGCTTCCAGTTGCGCAGTCCGGCCAGGCAGGAGCAGACCGCGACGGCGGCGAGCAGCAGGCCGTTGACGAAGCCGCCGTTGTCGGAGAGCCGGACGCCGTCGACGGCGAGGCGCAGGACGAAGGCCCCGGCCGCGGTCGCGAGCAGCGCGCCGAGCGGCACGACGACCCGGCGCGTCCAGTAGTCGCTGCCGCGTCCGACCCAGCTGGTGCCGAACCAGCGGATCGGCTCCGGCCCGGGGGCGCCGGCGGTCTTGGGGGCGGGGGCGGGGTGCTCGGTCACACGGCCGATTATCACCCGACGCCCCCACGGTGACCCAGCGCCCGGAGGGGGCGACGAACGGAGGAGCCGTCCCGCCGGGCGGGACGGCTCCCCGGGGTGCGCGGTGGCGTCAGCCGAGCTTGCTCACGTCCCGGACGGCGCCCTTGTCGGCGGAGGTGGCCATCGCGGCGTAGGCCCGCAGGGCCTGGCTGACCTGGCGGTCGCGGTTCTTCGGCCGGTAGCCGCCCTCGGCCTCCAGCTTCAGCCGGCGCTCGTGCAGCTCCTCGAAGGAGACCTCCAGCGAGATCGTCCGGCCGGGGATGTCGATGGCGATGATGTCGCCGTCCTCGACCAGGGCGATCGTGCCGCCGGACGCGGCCTCCGGGGAGGCGTGGCCGATCGACAGGCCCGAGGTGCCGCCGGAGAAGCGGCCGTCGGTGACCAGCGCGCAGGCCTTGCCGAGGCCGCGGCCCTTGAGGAAGGAGGTCGGGTAGAGCATCTCCTGCATGCCGGGGCCGCCCTTGGGGCCCTCGTACCGGATGACGACGACGTCGCCCTCCTTGACCCGCTTGGTGAGGATCGCGTCGACGGCGTCCTCCTGGGACTCGACCACGACGGCCGGGCCACTGAAGGTCCAGATCGACTCGTCCACGCCGGCGGTCTTCACGATGCAGCCGTCCTCGGCGAGGTTGCCGTACAGCACGGCGAGGCCGCCCTCGACGGAGTAGGCGTGCTCGACGCTGCGGATGCAGCCCCGGGCGGCGTCGGTGTCCAGCGACTCCCAGCGCTCGGACTGCGAGAACGCCTCGGCGGAGCGGACGCAGCCGGGGGCGGCGTGCCAGAGCTCGACGGCCTCGGCGGACGGCGAGCCGCCGCGGACGTCCCAGGTCTTCAGCCACTCGGCGAGCGAGTCGGAGTGGACGGTGTGCACGTCCTCGTTGAGCAGACCGCCGCGGTAGAGCTCGCCGAGGATGGCGGGGATGCCGCCGGCCCGGTGCACGTCCTCCATGTAGTACGAGCCGTTGGGCGCGACCTTGGAGAGGCAGGGCACCTTGCGGGAGACGGCGTCGATGGCCCGCATGTCGAAGTCCAGCTCGGCCTCCTGGGCGGCGGCGAGCAGGTGCAGGATGGTGTTGGTGGAGCCGCCCATGGCGATGTCGAGGGCCATCGCGTTCTCGAAGGCGGCGCGGGTGGCGATCGAGCGGGGCAGGACGGAGTAGTCGTCCCGGCCGTAGTGGCGCTCGGCGATCTCGACCACCGTCCGCCCGGCCCGCTCGTACAGGGCCCTGCGGGCGGTGTGGGTGGCGAGCACCGAGCCGTTGCCGGGGAGCGAGAGGCCGATCGCCTCGGTGAGGCAGTTCATCGAGTTGGCGGTGAACATGCCCGAGCAGGAGCCGCAGGTCGGACAGGCGTTCTCCTCGATGATCGCGATGTCCTCGTCGGAGACGTTCTCGTTCACCGCCTGGGAGATCGCGTCGACCAGGTCGAGCTTGCGCACGGTGCCGTCGACCAGGGTGGCCTTGCCGGCCTCCATCGGGCCGCCGGAGACGAAGACGGTCGGGATGTTGAGCCGCAGCGCGGCCATCAGCATGCCCGGGGTGATCTTGTCGCAGTTGGAGATGCAGATCAGGGCGTCGGCGCAGTGCGCGTTGACCATGTACTCCACGGAGTCGGCGATCAGGTCGCGCGAGGGCAGCGAGTAGAGCATGCCGCCGTGGCCCATCGCGATGCCGTCGTCGACCGCGATGGTGTTGAACTCCCGCGGGATGCCGCCCGCCTGCTTGACGGCCTCGGAGACGATCCGGCCGACCGGCTGCAGGTGGGTGTGGCCGGGGACGAACTCGGTGAAGGAGTTGGCGACCGCGATGATCGGCTTGCCGAAGTCCTCGCGGGCTACGCCGGCCGCCCGGAGAAGCGCCCGGGCGCCTGCCATGTTGCGACCGTGGGTGACCGTACGGGACTTCAGCTCGGGCACTGGGCTCCACTCCTTCGGAGGCGGCTGGCGGCGCCGCCGGCGGGGAGCCCGCGGCGGCCGCTGTGTCTATCGAGCCTACGCCCGCCGTCCGCCGGGCGGACACCGCGTCCGCGATGCGGTCAGACCGCGCCGCCCGGGGTGCGCGCCACGGTGAGGCTCAGCACGTAGGGCTCGGTCAGCCGCCCGTCGGGGAACTCGGCGAGCAGCGCGGCGCGCTCCTCGGCGAGGACGCCGGCGCGCGACGCGGGGTCGAGGGAGGCCAGGTAGGAGCGGGAGGTGAGGTCCTTGAGCAGGTGGTCGACGGTGATCTCGCGCTCCCAGCGCAGGGTGGCGCAGGAGACCTCCAGGCCGGCCGGGGCGAAGTGGCCGGTGTGCTGCTCGATCCGGCCGTAGCCGTGGTACCGGCCGGGCAGTGCGGCGGCCATCCGCTCACCGAGGGCGCGCACCCAGGGGACGGTCTCGTCCTTCACGTTCCACCAGGTGGCGAGGGCGCCGCCGGGCCGCAGCACCCGGACGGCCTCCGGGACGGCCAGCTCGGGGCGGGTCCAGTGGAAGGCCTGGGCGTAGGTGATGAAGTCGGCGCTGTGGTCGTGGAAGGGCAGCTCGTCGCCGGTGCCCCTGACCAGGGCGATGCCGGGGCTGCTGGTCAGGAACTGGGCGCCCATGCCGGGGCTGGGCTCGACGGCGACCACCTCGGCGCCGCGGGCGGCGAGCCGCCGGGTGGAGATGCCGGTGCCGGCGCCGACGTCCAGGACGCGGGCGCCCTTGAGCGTCCGGCCGGCCAGGCGCTCCAGCTCGTCGAACAGCTCGTCCGGGTAGCCGGGGCGGCCCTCCTCGTACTCGGCGGCCACCCCTCCGAACGAGGTCGCAACGCTCCGGTAGTCCGAATGGTCCGTCATGTCTCCCCCTCCGTACGGCAGTTCGTGCTCAGCGTACTCGGGCGGGGGTCGCCAGGTGCAAGCGCGTGAAGGCCAGCGCCTCGGCCAGGTCGGCCTCGCGTTCGGCGGGCGAGGCGGAGCGCCGGGTGTTGACCTCCAGCACCACGTGGCCGTCGAAGCCGGTCCGGGCGAGGTGTTCCAGCAGCTCGGCGCAGGGCTGCTTGCCGCGGCCGGGGATCAGGTGCTCGTCCTTGCCGGAGCCGCTGCCGTCGGCCAGGTGGATGTGGGCGAGCCGGTCGCCCATCCGCTCGACCATGGCGAGCGCGTCGATCCGGGAGGTGGCGGCGTGCGAGAGGTCGATGGTGAAGTGCCGGTACTCCTCCTCGGTGACGTCCCAGCCGGGGGCGTACGCGAGCATCTCGCGGTCGCGGTAGCGCCACGGGTACATGTTCTCGACGGCGAAGCGGATGTCGGTCTCGCCCGCCATCCGGTCGATGCCCTCGACGAAGTCGCGGGCGTACTGCCGCTGCCAGCGGAACGGCGGGTGGACGACGACGGCGCTCGCGCCGAGCTTCTCGGCCGCGGCCCGGGCCCGGACCAGCTTGGTCCAGGGGTCGGTGGTCCAGACCCGCTGGGTGATCAGCAGGCACGGCGCGTGCACGGCCAGGATCGGCATGTTGTGGGCGGCGGAGAGCCGGCGCAGCGCCTCGACGTCCTGGCTGACCGGGTCGTTCCAGACCATCACCTCCACGCCGTCGTAGCCGAGCTTCGCGGCCAGCTCGAAGGCGATCGCGGTGTTGGCCGGGTAGACCGAGGCGGTGGAGAGGGCGACCTTGGTGTCCGGGATGTGCAGGGCCGGGTGCGGGGGCAGCACCAGGCGGTCGGTGGTGCGCAGCAGCGGGGCGGGGCGGCCGGCGGCCTGGCGGGCGGCCTTGACGGACTTCACCGACTGGACGGCGGCCTTGGCGGCGCCGGCGGCGCGCGCGGTGCGGGTCACCCGGGGCGGCTGGGCGGCGGGCGCGGGCTGGGCGGCGGGGGCCTTGGCGGCCCCGGGCGCCCGGACCCGCTTCTTCGGGGCGTCCGGCCCGGGCTTCGGCTTCCCCGAGGCCTCGGGGGCGGTCTGCGGCGCCGTCTTCGGGGCCTCCGGCCCGGCCTGCCGGGCGGACTTCCGCGCCCCCGGCTGGGCCTTCTTCGCGCCCCCGCCGGCGGCCTTCCGGGCCGCTGCCGCGGTCTTCGCGGCGGTCGCCGCCTTGGCCGCCCGGACCCCCTGCACGGCCTTGCCGAGCGTGCCGGAGCGGCCCGCCGTCCCGCCGTCCGCGGCCTCCCCGGCCGGGCGCGTGCGGCGCGGTCCGTCC
>NZ_JBEYVJ010000477.1:0-4670 GCF_040643935.1 Kitasatospora sp. NPDC047058
CGGCGCGGCGTCACGCGCCCAGGACCACCACCCGGCCGGTGCTGCGCCCGTCCGCGACCCGCTGGACGGCCTCGGCCGCCCCGGCCAGCGGCAGGCGGTCGCTCACCAGCGGGCGGACCACGCCGGCTTCGGCCAGCTTGGTCAGCTCCTCGTGGGCGGCCCGGACGGCCTGCGGGTCCCGGGTGTTGTACAGGCCCCAGTGCAGGCCGAGGATGCTGTAGTTCTTCACCAGCGCGTGGCCCAGTGCGGGCGCCGGGATCTCGCCGCTCGCGAAGCCGATCACGACGATCCGGCCCTCGAAGGCGACGCACTTGGCGGAGCCGGCGTAGGCCGCGCCGCCGACCGGGTCGAAGACGACGTCCGCGCCGCGTCCGCCGGTGGCCTCCGCGACGACGGCGGTGAAGTCCTCGGCGGTCCGGTCCACCACCAGGTCGGCGCCCAGCGCCCGGGCGACGGCGGCCTTCCCGGGGCCGCCGACGACGGCGATCACCCGCGCCCCGGCCGCGCGGCCGAGCTGGACCGCCGCGCTGCCGACCCCGCCCGCGGCCGCATGCACCAGCAGCGTCTCGCCCGGTCGCAGCCCGGCCCGCCGGTGCAGGGCGAACCACGCGGTCTGGTAGCCGATGTGCAGGGCGGCGGCCTCGGCGTCGTCCAGTGCCTCCGGCGCCGGGAACGCGGCCGCGGCCTCCAGCAGCGCGTACTCGGCGAAGGCGCCGCCGGGCAGCACCGGGTTGCCGATCACCCGCTCGCCGGCCCGCGGGCCCTCCACCACCTCGCCGCACAGCTCCACCCCGGGGGTGAACGGCAGCGGCGGACGCACCTGGTACTGCCCGCGCACCATCAGCGCGTCCGGGAAGTTGACGGCCGCGGCGCGTACCCGCACCAGCAGCTGCGCCGGCCCGGCCACCGGCCGCGCCACGTCGTCGGCGAGGCGCATCGCCTCGCGTGGCTCGCCCAGTTCGGCGACCTGCCAGGCCCTCACAGCGCACCGCCCTTCTCGAGGTCCCGCTGCAGCCGGTTCATCCCGCCGATCCAGCGCTCCGGTTCGGCGGCGCGGAGGCGGTAGTACTCGGCCACCTCGGGGTGCGGGAGGACGAGGAAGCGCTCCTCGCGCACGGCGGCGAGCGTCGCGTCGGCGACGTCCTCGGGTTCGAGGGCGGTCGCGGCCATCAGGAGCTCGCCGACGGCTCCGGTCGAGGTGAGCATGTCGGTGCGCACGCCCTGCGGGCAGAGGGCGTGCACCTTGAGCCCGCGGTGGCGGTAGGTGGCGGAGAGCCACTCGGCGAAGGCGAGTGCGCCGTGCTTGGAGACCGCGTACGGGGCCGAGCCGAGCATGGTGAGCAGCCCGGCGGCGGAGACGGTGGCCACGAACCGGCCGGAACCGCGCTCCAGCCAGCGGGGGAGCAGCAGCTCGGCGGCGCGCACGTGCGCCAGCACGTTGACCTCCCAGGCGAGTGCCCAGGCGGACGGGGGCGCGTCGGCCCCGCCGACGGGGGCGACGCCCGCGTTGGCGCACCAGACGTCGATCTCGCCGAGCGCCTCGCGGGAGCCCTCGACCAGGGTGGCCAGGCCCCCGGCGGAGGCGGCGTCCCCGGGCAGGGCGGTGCCGCCGCAGTCCGCGGCGACGGCGCGGGCGGCCCCGGCGTCCAGGTCGTTGACCACGACGCGGGCGCCGGCCGCGGCGAAGGCCCCGGCGAGGGCGGCCCCGATGCCGCGCCCGGCCCCGGTGACCACCACGCCCTGTCCGGCGAAGTCCCCGGCCGTCACATTCCACCGCCCAGGGTCACGCCGCCGTCCACCACGAGGGTCTGGCCGGTGATCCAGGCGGCGTCCGAGGAGAGCAGGAAGGCGACCGCGCCCGCGATGTCCTCCGGCACGCCGAGCCGGCCCAGCGGGTACGCGGCGGCGACCTTCTCCTCGCGGCCCTCGTAGAGCGCCTCGGCGAACTTCGTCTTCACCACGGCGGGTGCGACGGCGTTGACCCGGATGCCCTGCTCGCCGAGTTCGGCGGCCAGCTCGGTGGTGAGCCGGATCAGCGCGGCCTTGGACACCCCGTACATGCCGATCCCGAGCGAGGCGCGGATGCCCGCGACGGAGGACACGTTGACCACCGAGCCGCCGTGCTCGCCCATCCAGGCGGCGTGCGCGCGGCGGGTCCAGGCGAGCGGGGCGAGCACGTTGACGGCGAGGATCTTGGCGGCGGCGGCCTCGTCGGTGTCCAGCACCGGCCCGTAGATCGGGTTGACGCCGGTGTTGTTGACGAGGTGGTCGAGCCGGCCGAAGGCCTCCATCGTGCGGGCGACGGCCTCGTCCTGGTGCGCCGGGTCGTCGGCCTTGCCCGCGACGCCGATCGCGACCTCGGGGCCGCCGAGGTCGCGGACGGCCTCGGCGAGCGGCTCGGCGTTGCGGGCGGTCAGGCAGACCCGGGCGCCGCGGGCGACCAGCTCGCGCGCGATGCCGAGGCCGATGCCCCGGCTGGATCCGGTGACGACGGCCACCTGGCCCTTGAAGGAGTGCACCACGGTGGGTCCTTTCGCGCGGTTCGGGGTTCTCGGCCCGCGGGTCCGCTGCGTGCGGGGTGCCGCGGGTGGCAAAGCAGTGACTAAGCGCTTGCTTAGCATGGTGTCGGTGGGGGAGGCTGTCAACCACCGGTGGGGGAGGCCGCCGACCATCGGTGGGGGGCCGTCGACCCCCGCCCCGACCGCCTGCCGGACGCCCCGTACGACCCTTCTGGGAGGATGGCGCCATGACCAGCAAGCCCATCGCCGACCTCTGGCCCACCCTGCCCGGCGGCGCCGACGCCCGCCCCGAGGCGGCGTACCGGCTGCTCCAGGCCGCCGTCGAGTCCTTCGCCGAGCGCGGCTTCCACGCCACCACCACCCGCGACATCGCCACCGGCGCCGGCATGAGCCCGGCCGCGCTCTACATCCACTACCCGTCCAAGGCCGCCCTGCTGGCCGAGATCAGCCGGGCCGGGCACGCCGCCACGCTCGAACTGGTCCGGGCCGCGGTGGCCGGCGAGGACGGCCCGGAGGCCCGGATGCGGCGCCTGGTCGAGGAGTTCACCGCCTGGCACGCCCGGGCCCGCACGGTCGGCCGGGTGGTCAACTACGAGCTGCACGCTCTGCCCGAGGACGCGTACGCGGTGGTGGCCGCGCTGCGGCTGGACATCGAGCGCGAGGTGACCGCGCTGATCGAGGCGGGCGTCGCGGCCGGCGTCTTCGAGGTCGCCGAGGTGCGGACCGCCGCCCGCGCCGTCACCTCCCTCGGCATCGACGTCTCCCGCTGGTACACCGACCGCAGCAGCGAGACGCCGGAGGAACTGGGCCGCCGCTACGGCGAACTGGTCCTGCGGATGCTCGGCGCGCGGCTCTGAGCCGCACGCCCGGCACCCGCCCGGCAGCCGGGGGCCCGGCACCGGGCGCTACGGCTTGACCGCGGTGTGCACGTACCAGGACACGTAGTCCCGGACCTGGTACATCTCCACCACCGAGCGCAGGTTCAGCCACCCCTCCGCCGGGCCGAACAGCCGCAGCAGCGTGTACGGCACCCGGAAGTACGCGTAGAGCGCGTCCGAGGTGGGCCGGTAGCGGGCGGTGGCGTCCAGCGCCTCCTCGATCCGGAAACCCGCCCCGGTGAGCAGCTCGTTCAGGCTCCGGGTGTCGTACCGCTTCGCGCCCGGGAACACCATCGCGTCCAGGTACGGCTCCAGGACCGCGCGGCCCTCGGCGCTCATCTCCTCCGGCGGCGCCCCGATCGGGCCCAGCAGCACCAGCCGGCCGCCCGGCCGCAGCACGCGGTGGAACTCGGCCAGCGCCCGCTCCGGGTCGTAGGCGTGCACCAGCGTCTCCATCGAGTACGCGCCGTCGAAGGAGCCGTCGGCGAACTCCAGGTCGTGGTAGTCGCCCCAGGAGAAGGTGGTCCGGTCCTCCAGCGCGGCCCGGACGCTCAGCCGGCGGGCCTCCCGGACGTGGAAGTCCAGCACGTCCACGCCGGTGATCCGCAGGCCGAACCGTTTCGCCATCTCCCGCGCCACCACGCCCGCCCCGCACCCGGCGTCCAGCACCCGCGAGCCGGCCGGCAGCCCCAGCTTCCGGCCGAGCACGCCCTCCAGCTGGCGCTGCGCCCGCCAGCACCGCCACTTGGACTGGCCGGGCTCCGTCCAGCCCCAGTGCCGGGCGTTGCGGCAGACCGCCGTGTAGAACAGCCGGCTGCCGGGCCGTCCGTAGACGCGCCGCAGCCCGGTGAGATCGAGCTCGCCACTGACCATCTGCACCCGCCCGGCCTTCCGCGGCTCCGCGCCGCCGTCCGTGCCGCGCCCGCGGTCCACTGCCGCGGCGCCGTCCCGCCCAAGCTACCGACGGGCCGCCGGCCGTGCCGACCGGATGCGTCCGCCCGGGTGTCCCCCCGTCCGTCACCGCCGTCGCGTCCCCCGCCGTGGAGCGCGCCGCGGCCCGCCCGTCCCGCCGGCCCTTGACCGGCCCGGGAGGTGCGCGGAGACTTGTGGACGAAGTACGTGTGCCCCGTAGGTGTACAGCGCCGACTCGCACCGCCGGCTCCGGCCGTCGGGCCGTCGGGCCGGCGACCCGACCGCGTACCCGGACCACGTACCGGAAGCGAACCCCTCCCGCGGTGACCGGCCCCCCGACCGGCGGCACCGACGGGGGCCG